>JALFQD010000149.1 GCA_022785265.1 Clostridium sp.
GGAAAAAAGATTTATCAATATGATGAGTTTGGACCAACAGCATATATTTATTCTATAGATAATGAAACTAACCAAGAAAAACAGTTAATAGAATGTGCAAATGTTTATGATTTTAAAGGTGGGTATGATATATTAGAAGGAATAATGTTTATGACATCATCAATAGGTGCAAAATATAAAATATCTTATGCCAAATTTGAGGAAAATAATGTATATATAGATGAAAATAAAACTATGCTCTTAGCTGAAGGAATAGTATCTCATGCAGGGTTTATTACTATTCCTCTAGATGGAATAAAGGTACCAGAAGGAAAAGGCTATATAATGGTATCTATTGATAATAGTCAAAATAATAAAGCAGCATTAATTGGGGCTGAAACTTTATCTGATGAGTGTGTAAGAAAAATAGATAAAGGCGAAAGTTATATGGTGGTTGAAAATTATGCTATAGATTGTTTTGATTACAGTAATGAGGGGAATGAAGAAAATTATACTATTAAAGTTATTGCAAGAAATACAAAAGAAAAAATAATAGCTCAAGAGGTTTTAGATAAGCAAAAGGAAGCTTTAAATGAAAGCACAACAAGTAATAATTCCAATAATAAGACAAGTAATGATGTAGTTTCAGAAAAAAGAGATTTCATCTTGGTAGTTGAATTAGTTGCCATATTAATAGTAGTAATATTTTTTATAAAAAAAAGAAATTGAATATATTATTTTGCTCTTCCGTCAAAAGGTTCCCATTCATGATAAAATAATATATTTAATATCCATTAACTAAAGGTGAATAATATAAGTAAGATATGTGTGGATAATTATTTTAGATTTATAAGTAATTATCCACATTTTTAAATTTAAAGAAATATATATAGTTTTAAATGTATTTAAAGTATTAAAGTTGCATTAATACTTGAATTCTAATAGTTAAATAATTTTAAGTAAATATTACAATTTTGATAAATATGTTTCTAATTAACATAAGTGTGGTACTATGTAAATGTAAGAAGTTGATGTAGAAGGGGTAGAATAATATGCAAGAATATATAAATAAAGCTAATGAGATAATTTCAGAAGTTAAAAAGATAGTTATAGGAAAGGATGATATAGTAAAGAAGGTCTTAACTACCATATTAGCAAAGGGAAACATTTTGATAGAAGATATACCAGGAGTGGGAAAAACTACTTTAGCATTAACCTTTTCTAAAGCTATGTCACTTAATTGTAAAAGATTACAATTTACACCTGATGTATTGCCAAGTGATGTATTAGGTTTTTCTATTTATAATAAGGAATTAGATAGATTTGAATATAAGCAAGGCTCAATAATGTGTAATTTATTTTTAGCTGATGAAATAAATAGAACATCTGCTAAAACGCAGTCTGCATTGCTAGAAGTAATGGAGGAAGGAAAGGTAACTATTGATGGAATAACAAGGGAAGTTCCAAAACCTTTTATGGTAATAGCAACACAAAATCCAGTTGGTTCTATAGGGACACAAATGCTTCCTGAATCTCAACTTGATAGATTTATGATTAAGCTTACTATGGGCTACCCCGATATAAAAAGTGAAATAGAAATTTTAAAAGGAAAACAAAAGAGGGTTCTTCTTGATGAAATAAAGCCTGTTGCAACAAAGGAAGATATTTTGACTATGCAAGATTTGGTTGAAAAAATTTATATACATGAAAAAATATATGAATACATAGTGATGCTTATGTCAAAAACTAGAAATCATCCTTTAATAGATTTAGGAGTAAGTCCAAGAGGAAGTGTTGCATTGACAAAATTAGCAAAAGCCACAGCCTTTTTAAAAAATAGAGATTATGTAATTCCAGAAGATATACAAGAAATTTTTAAGGATGTTACAATTCATAGAATTATATTGAATACAAAAGCTAGGATAAGTAATACTTCAGAAGAAAAAATACTTTTAGATATTTTAAATAGTGTTAGCATACCAGGAACTAGGTAAGTGGGAGAAGATATGATAAAAACAAAGATAATATATTTTTTTATAATTATAGGAACATTTTTATTTGCTATTTTATATTCAGACTATTTTCCATTAGCGATATTTATTATAGTTCTAGTATTACCAATAATATTAAATATTATTATAAGAATTATAAAGAATAGTATTAGTTTAGATATTAAAAGTATTGATGTTGTACAAAATAAAAACGATGGCATAGAAGTTGAAATACTTATAAAAAATAAGTCTATTTTTCCAACTGTAAATGCAGAATTAAAACTATGCTATTATAATAAGTTTTCAGGCAATAAGGAAATAGAATATATAAATTTCCCTATAAATTCTAAAGAAACAGAGAGCATAGACTTTAAAATTAAATCTAAATATTGTGGAAAATTAATAATAGAAATTCAAAGCTTAAAAATATATGATTATCTAACATTTTCATCAGTAAAAAAGAAGTTAAAAAAATTTAAGGAGGTAATTGTACTTCCACAAATATATGACATAAATTTTTCTGGTAATTCTATAAATGTAAATTCATTAGATGGAGAAATTTTTTCTAAAGATAAAGCAGGAGATGACCCTTCAGAAGTTTTTAATGTAAGGGAATATATTGAAGGGGATAAAATACAAAGAATTCATTGGAAACTAAGTAGTAAAGTTGATAATGTTATGATAAAAGAGTATAGTCAGCCTATAGTATATGATTCTATAATTATAGTTGAATTTTATGAAAGCAAAAATAACATAGATACAATTCAAGGAATAATAGAAACTGCTATATCTTTATCACATATGCTTTTGAGTTATAATTATATTCATTATATATGTTGGTATGATAAAAGTAAGGATTTCTTTAATAAAATAATTATAAATTCAGAAGAAGATATGTTAGGAGTAGCTTGTGAATTATTATCATTAAGACCATATACAGATGATTTTCTATCATTAAAACATTATAATATTGAAAAAGGTAGTGAGGAATATTCTGGAAAATTCTATGTCACATCTAATATACCTAAAAAAAGTATTATGGATATTAAAGAAAATGAAAATATGGATATTTTTTATTTAGATGATGGAAGTAAATCAAATATAGATGGTATAAATATTAAGACTATTGATATAAATAACTTAAAAAATAGTTTAGAAAATTTGGTGGTGTGAGGTAATTGATGTGAAAAAGAATAATGTAGTAGAAAAAGAAATTATTTTAAGCAAAAATTTTCATTTATCATCATCAGCTTATGAAAAGTGGTATTTAAAAGCCTTTTTAGTTATTATGTGTTTTTTTGGAGTGTTTGGAGCCACCTCTTCCTTTATTACTAGCTTTGATTTAGAAATTCATAAGCTTATGATTATTACTTTTATGATATTATTTATAACAATATTTTCAGCAATATTTTTTAAGAGAAAATATACAAATGTCTTGATTATAGCAATAAATATAGTGTATATTCTTTTATATTTTTTATTTAAAAATATAGTTATTTATGGAGTTATAAATATATGTACTGAAATAAATAATAAACTAATTTCTGTTACAGGAGGAATATTACTTGACATTTCCTCTTTGTTAAGTGAAGAAATTAATATTAATCTTGAAGCATCAATAGATATAGCTTTAATATTTATTATATTTATAATAACAGAAGCAGTTTGCTATTCAATAATATATAAAAATAATTTTATTTTACTTTTAATAGTAACTCTACCTTGTATAGAAATAGGTGTGTTTTTTGCTATTATGCCTGATGTACTTCCATTTTTAATGCTTATTATATGCTGGATAGTAGCTTCTTCTTTTTCAATATTTAAGGTTTCTTTAAAAAATAAAGAAGAATTTAAATATAATAAGAGGAAAAAGAAGTATTATTATGCTAATGGAAGAGTTAAAAGAAATATTCAGATAAAAAGTGGAATGATTTTAGCTATAATTAGTTTTTTATTATTCTTTATAGTTTTTCTTATTTATCCAAAGGAGAAATATTTAGGTAATAAAGAGCTTATGAATACTAAGAGAGAAATGGCACAATATATTAACAATGCAGAATTTAAAAAGATATTTTCTTTATTTTCAAGCAGTGCAACAGGTGGAATAAATGGAGGAAAGCTAGGTTCTGTTGAAAGTGTTGAATATGATAACAAAACAGATTTAATTGTAAAGGTAGACCAATTTAATGATGATATTTATCTTAAAGGATATGTGGGCGAAGTATATACAGGACGTAGCTGGGAAAATATTTCTTCAAGTACTTATAGAAAATATAAAAAACTATTAGGTGATATTTGTACTCAAAATTTAAATTATGAAGCAGCAGAACAATATATTTCTTATTATGAAGAAGAAAAAATTATACAAATTGAAAATGTAGGAGCTAATGATAAATATATATATGCACCTTATAATGCAAATTATGAAGCTAATAAGGATATTTTTAATTTTCATAATGATAGCTTTGTTTCTCCAAAAGCAAATAAAAAATCATATTCATTTTATTATTATCCATATCAATTTGATAATGATTTATATACACAATTTGATGAAGAGTATTTAGATAAAGAAAATAAATATAGAGAATATGTATATGATGTTTATACAAAACTTCCAGAATCAACTCTTAATAAAGTGAGAGAGGAATATGAAGACTTAGGAAAAAGAGATTATTATGGTGTTGATGATAAAATTCAGCTTGCAAAAGAAATAATAAATAGTGAAACAAGCTATACACTTTCTCCTGGAAAGTTGCCTAGAGGAAAGGATTTTGTTGAATATTTTTTATTTGAAAATAAAAAAGGATATTGTTCTCACTATGCTTCAGCAGCTTGTGTATTGCTTAGAATGTGGGGAGTCCCAGCAAGATATGTAGAAGGCTATTTAGCAAAAAGTTATGGAGCTAATGAAGTAAATGTAAAAGATAGTAGTGCTCATGCTTGGGTAGAAGTTTATATTGATGGAATTGGTTGGAGAATTGTTGATGTTACTCCAGGATATGATGATGAAGATTCATATACTACAAATAATATATATAATCAAGAAGAACAACAAAATAATATAGAAGAAACTAAAAATGAAGAAGAACAAAAAGACCCTCTAAAAGAAGAAAATAACCAAGAAGAAAAGACTCAAACTGAAGAAGAAGGAAGTAATAGTTTAGAAAAAACTTCTGAAAATAATGGTTTTTTAAATAAGTTTTTAACTAAACATAATAGCTCAATCACTTTATTGAAGGTGATATTTAAAAACATACTATTAGGAGTTTTGATAATAGTAGCTTTAATATCTATTATTCTTGTAAGATACTCATACATTATGAATAAAAATAACAAATTATTTAATACTAAGGATGTAAATGAAAATGTAATTAACATGTATAAATATTTAAAGAGTATTTTAGATTATTTAAAGAAAAATAGTAAAGAACCATTAAAAGATGAAGATATTATTAAAAAGGATGAATTTGATGAAATTCTACGAATTTTAAATAAAGCAGAATTTAGTAATCATAAGGTATCTAAAGAAGAGAGTGAAACAGTAAGAAATTTTGTGAAAAATTTTGCAGATAAAAATTACAATGAACTTTCAAAAATAAAAAGGTTAATATTTAAATATATAAAGGTTTTATATTAAAAATACACATAAATAAGAAATAGTCTTTATTAGATTAAAGAAGATATAGTTTTTGTTATAAATACTATACCTTCTTTTAATTTAACTAAATAGATTTTTTATACCTCTAGTAGATATAAGGCATTCTTCTCCATTAATCATATATGCAATACGATTCTTTTTATCTATTTCTTTTATTTTATCTTTGTTTACAATAAAAGAAGTATGACATCTAATGAATCTTTCGTCTAATGAATTCTTTACTTCTTTCATATTGCCATAAAACTCCACTTGTCTATTCAATGAATGAATAATAACTTTATGAATAGTAGAAGAAGTTTCAAAAAATAAAATATCATTATAGTCAATATTAATTATCTTATCTTCAACTTTTATAGAGAAAATCTTTTGTAATTCTGAAGATTTTGTTTTGTACTTATTATGAGCATTTTTTATACATTCGTTAACTCTTTGTTTTATATTATTATAGTTATCTTTTATTATATAATCCATTGCTTCAACTTTATAGATAAATGTAAGATAGCTCATTTCAGCATGAGTAGTGATGAATATAATAAAACATCTAGGATCATATTCTCGAATCTTTTCAGCCAATTGTATTCCATTAATATCATTATTAAGCTCTACATCTAAAAAGTATATTCCAGTGTTTGAAGTTCCTTTTATATTATCAATTAATTCATAAGGATCTGATGTGGAAAAACCTAAATCAATGTCATAATTTTCTATAATAATAATATCTTCAATTATCTTTGTAAGCTTCTCTCTTTGTTTTTGGTTATCTTCACATACAAAAACTTTTAACATCTTGTACCTTCCTTATATGTTAATTTTATTAAATATATAATATCTATTTATAGAAGAAATATTTGTTTAGTAAAAGAATTCTTAATATACTATAAATATAATAATATATTACCATAAAAGGAAGATAACAAACAATTATTATTAAATTAAGAAATTACTTTATTGTTAATAGTAAGTTATATATAATATTAATGATATTATATTTGGGTGGTGTCATAATGAGTAACTCTGTTAATTTATTTTTGGCGTGTGATATGATGCTTATATTTATGACCATAATAATATATAATTTAGTTACACCTAAATTTACAATAAAAGAATACATGAGAATGGTAATAAGTATTCTTTTAATATTCTTTATACTTTTTTTTATTGATAAGAATATATCACAAATATCTTTTTATATTTTACCTATTATATTTATTTACCTAAAAACACATAAAATATTAAAGAGTTTTTTTATACAAGCATTAGCTTTTATTATCTATTTAGGAGTTTCTTGTATAATGTTCAAGATAGGAGTAGAATATTTAGGCTGTTCATTAAATGCTTATGGAAGAATTACATTTTTATTTGAATTAGTAGAATCTTTAATAGCAATTATCATAAGTTATTTTGTAGGAAAGCTACTTTATAAACATGATTTAAAATCTGTAAATTCAAAGAAAGTATCAAGCTCAAAGTTTGCATTACTGATATATCTTGTAGTAATAATATCAGCAGTTTTATTAACTTTATGCATATTTGATGGAGATAGTAGTAACTTTGAAACAACAGAAGGAATGTTTGCTATTTTTTATATAATAATAATGTTTGTTATAATAGGAATATTAGTTTATATGTCTATAAAAGAAAGTAAGATAGAAAAGCAAAGGATACAGTATGAAAGTTTAAAAGAATATACTACTAAACTAGAATTATTATATACTGATATGCGTAAGTTTAGACATGATTATATTAATATATTATCTTCAATGTATGGCTTCGTAGAAGAAGGTGATATGTGTGGTCTAAAGAAGTACTTTGATGAAAAAATACAACCATTAAATCAAAAGATGAATAGTAATAATTATAAGTTAGTTGCATTGAAGAATGTACATTTACCTGAAGTTAAGGGATTATTATCCAGTAAGATAATAAAAGCTCAAGAATTAGGATTAGATACTTTTATTGATATAAGTGAACCTATAGATGAGATAAATATAGACATTTTAGAATTAGTTATATCTTTAGGAATTATTATGGATAATGCAATTGAAGCTGCATTATCTAGTGAAGACAAAAGAATATCTTTAGGATTAATCAAGAAAAATCAATCTGTTATTATAATTGTATCTAATAGTTTCTTTGGAAATATTTCTTCAATATCCATGTTATTTAAGCAAGGATTTTCAACTAAGGGAGAGAATAGAGGTCTTGGATTAAGCAACCTAAAAGAAATTATAGATAAATATAAAAATGTGACTTTAGATACATTTATAAAAAATGAATTATTTTTTCAAGAAATTACAATTAAAAATAGAAAATAAAATATAAAAAAGAGTTATTGTAATAGAAATTTAAAAATTGCTACTGCAATAGCTCTCTTTGTTCAATGAAAAAACAACTTACAATTGTTTATGATTATTTATTTTTACTTGCTTTGATTCTTTTTCAAAAAAAGATTATAAGAAAGTATACTTGCAGCTATTATAGCTCCTATTATTGCTATATCCATAATAATCAACTCCTTTATAAAAATTAATTTTTTATACTTATATTTTAGCTTATGTTTAATTGTTTTTATCAAATATGTAAAAAATGATGCTTTTTAGATAATTAGTGTAGTTTAGATAATATATTGACTTTAATGAGATTAAAAAAGTATAACAATCGTTTAAGCTTAGTATATTATGAATATAGCCTTTTAAGTAATTTATTAATGTTAAGGTGTAGATAAGTTCTTAAGTTTATATTTACTTTTTTAGAGTACATAACTTGCTAACTTTTCTATTTCACCTGAGCCATTGTTTATAGTGAATATTACATTTTCATCAATTCTTAATTTACACTCACAATTACTTTCTTTAATCATGTCTAAATTTAAAGAAGAGGTTTTGATTTCTTTAAATTTTGTTGGAGATATGTCTATTGAGAATTTTGAGGCTTTTGCACCAATAATTTTAATAACATTACCATTATTATTGTTATCTGAAACTTTTATGCTTATAAAGTTATTTCCAGCAATAATTTTATCATCTTTTGGAATTTCAAGAATATCTGCATTTCCAGTTAAAGTAATCCAGCCACCACTTAAATTAAGCTTGCACATTATGTTTAATGTATTGGTATCACTTATCTTTTTTAATAATGTTCCTAATTCAAAGGTTGTTAATTCATATTTCAAGTTAAACACCTC
>JALFQD010000159.1 GCA_022785265.1 Clostridium sp.
TTTTTCACAATTCAATAAACTATCTGAAAATAGCTTATATAAATCATCATCTAAATTTACTTTGTTAGACTTTATAAAATCTAATATTTCCTCTTTCTTAAAAGAGACCTTATTTAACTCTAAAAACTCTTGATTTAATACATCTTTTATAAACTTATCAGTTTCTACTATATTTTCTCCTTCAAATTTTATATAACCTTTTGAATATAAAGAAAGTAAAAGATTAAACTCATCTACTAAGTCCTTTGAAAAAGCTTCTGGATATATGTTATTTTGCAAAAAAAGTTCTAATTTAGATAAAGATTTATTTAAGTTTACAACAGGTATCTTTAAACAATTACAATAAAGATTACATCTTGTACAACTTCTAGTCCAATTTAAATCATTATACCTACAACCTAAATTACTATCATTAAGTCTAATTCTTTCTGAATAACTATTATCGCTTGCTCTATACCTTAATATATTCCTAATTCTTATTTCTCCATTATGTAAAAATTTATATTCATAAGTATTATTATTCATAAATGGATTTGTATTCACTTTATCAAAAAATAAGTTTAATACTTGCTCTTTAGTTATAAGTTCACCTTTAAAGTCCTCAAATTCGCTTATAAACTTTTTATTACATAATGCTAATTCAATTTTTGTTATATCTGGAATTATAGCATTTTCAGTTGATTCATAATAAACATCTTTATTTCCTATCTTAACCCAATTTGATTTTTTTATAAGATTTTCTATTTCTTTTTTTAACACATCAAATTTTTTTATTGCTTCTTTTATTCTTTGTTTAGTATTTAATATTACTACTTCATTAAAAAAACTTTCATCTACTTGTATCTTATTTGTAACTCTAGTATTCATTTTGTGCCTCCTATATAATCACTATGGATTTTCTTATAATCTTTTTATTATTTAAATATCTATATCCTCTTAACTGAATTTTAGATATTCTTCCAGAAACCATACTTTCTTTTCCTCTTGTATGGTATTCATCATCAAATTCATCATTTACATTAACATCATCAAATTCTAAGCTATTTGAGAATTTATTGTATGTGTTAAATAAATATTCAAATACTTTTATAAGATTTTGTATTTCTTCTTTTGATAAAATATTTAAAGAATAACTTATATAATCCCATAATGCATCTAGGTTATCTCTTTGGACTCCAGATGATAAAAACATTTCTACATTATCATCTTTTATAACTCTTTCAAGGTCAGTTTTTATATTAATAGGTAGTTTATTATAAATGCTAAAATATTTTTCAAGTTCCATATAAGTGTTTTCATAATACTTAACATTTTTTCTCATGCTTTCTATTTCTGCTTGACAGCTTTCTAGTTTTTCTTTAAAGAACTTATTATCCTCTTCTAATGACTTAATATTTTCTTTATTTTCTTCTAATAAATTATTTAAATATGTTTCTTTTTTCTCATAATTATTTAAACTTTCTTCAAGACTTTCATTTCTATCTTTCAAATTTTTATAGTTAAGTTTTATATTTTGGTAATAGCTTTTTAATTCTTCAATTTGCTCTTTTAATTTTTCATTTTCATTAATAAGATTTTTATTTTCCTCTTTAAGTTTCTTTGCCTTTTCATCTCCAATTGAAAATAAAGGTTTATTCTTTTTATCTTCTTCAACTGATATTTCTTTTATTATTTTTCTTATTTCTTTATCTTTTAATGCTTCTTTTATGCAATCCTTAAAATGTTCAAAATCCATAAATACACCTCTTACAAATCAAACCTTATAGTTTAAACTCAAACTTCCCACAAAAATTTCCGCCTCTCATTTCTGTTCCTCTTATTAAGCATTTTTTCTTAACATTAGGGTCATATTCCCATACTCCTATTTGCGGAGCTTTTGGATTTATTGCTGAGTTTGTTACATCATACCAGTGCTTGCAAACAGCACATTTTGTCTTTGAAGACGTTTTTATATTAACTTGTATCATATTTATCATCCCTTTTATTAATATCTAAATTCTAAATATATTTTACATCCATATATAGTATTATATATGTAGTTACCTTATTTTTCAACAATTTTCTTTTATTTTCTTTAAAATACATAATTTTATTAAGTATCTTTCAATATATTTTTTATTTTTAACTTTTAATTTATATTTTTCTAAAATATTTTTAATATAATTTTATTGTTTTTTCAAAATAATTATATTTATAGCAATAAGCTTTTTCTTTAATACTATAAATCTAATCTTTTTAATATAATTATATTATATTTATATACTCTAATAGTCAATATTTTGATATGCTAATAGTCTATTAATTTGTTATACGTATTCCTTTAAATTTATATATAGGAGTTGATTTTTTTATGGATTATATTTATTTAGGCAAAAGAATACGTGAAGAAAGATTAAAAGCTCATCTTACTCAAGAACAGCTTGCAGAGTTTTCTGATATATCCCTTTCTTATATGGGACAAATTGAAAGAGGGGAAAGAAAGGTTACTCTTGAAACTCTTTTAAGAATCTGCAAATGTTTAAAAGTATCTGTGGATTTTTTATTAAATGATACTTATAAAACTGATGAAGATAATATAGTTGAGCAATTTAAGCAACTTATTTTTAATAAATCACCAAATGAAAAACAAATGGCCATTGATGTTTTAAGAACAATATTCAATCACCTAGATTGTAACTAATTCTTTAACTGTCTCACATATTCAATATCATTTATAAGCTTTTTAATTGCAGATTCTATTAATTTATCTTGTGATATATTAAGTTCTAATGATATTCTGTTTAGCTCGGATACTAATTCTAAGTCATTTATTTCTAAATTTAAAATAACTTTTGATTTTAAATTGCACATTAAGAATTCCTCCTGTTTTTTAAATTTATTTATATTTTTATTATATCTTGCCTTCTTTTTACTTTGTAATTTTCATTTT
>JALFQD010000180.1 GCA_022785265.1 Clostridium sp.
AGCTGCTAAGCCTCTTCCATGAACTATATCTTTAAGTCCACTTGCTGGATGTTCCATACCATGAGGTGCTGTAACTCCTGCAGTATTTATAACCATACCACCTAATGTACTTGCTAAAGTAATAGCTTCCCATCCTTTCATGTCAGTAGGGTCTTTATATACATTAACTAAATTTTTACCTATAAGCTCAATTGCATATAATGCTTTCATTGTAGTTAAAGGTTGATTACACTTTCAACATTAGCTTCTTTTAATAAATTTATTGCCTTATCTAAAAGACCAGATTTTTTTGTACTGCTTCTTCCTGTTACTATCAAAGCTTTTTTACCATACTTTGCTGTTTCTTTACCAAGCTCTTCTACCTTTCCTATTCCGAAAATTAAGTTGACAGGAAGATTATAATTAAACTCCATAATATATCTCCTTTCCTTATGTATTATCACTATTTACATTGTCTTTTGCACAAAATTTATACTAAACTTTAATTAATATTTAAACTAATAGATTATTTAATTAAAACTTCCTTGTTTTAGTTAAACCTACTAATTTACTATTTTTAGTATTAAGTTATAAATTTTCAAAAAAAGCGTCCTAGACCTTAAAATCTAGAACGCCATTGTTCAAAAATTCTTATGAAATTTATTTATCAATTTCTATGTTTTTAATATATCACTTGTGCGTTATATTATCAATAATCTTTTTTAAAAAATATAATTTTTTATATTATAAAGAATTTATATCAGTTAATAAATTGTAAATACCTTGTTAAGAATAATAAATCTTCTTTTTTATTTCCAGTTAAAAACTACATTTATAATAAGTTTTTCTTTTCCTTTATTTTTATAAATATGGTCTTTATCAGTATTTATTCTTATCGCATCTCCTTTTCTTACTTCATAAATCTCTTCATTAACCTCTAATGTTAAAACTCCTTCATAAACATTTATATACTCTATTGTTTTTTCACCATGAGAACCAGATTCATAAGAGCCACCTGGCTTAATTTCAATAGTATATATTTCAAAATCTCTATCTTGTTCATAAGGAAATATAGTGTACACTAAATACTGTTCAGTTGACTCTTTTGAAGGCTCTAAGCCCTCTTTTCTCACTAAATAAACCTCTTCATTAGGAACACATACTAAATCATTAAAAGAAACCCTTAAACCACTTACTATCTTTCCTAGTATGCCTATAGTTGGATTAGATTCTCCCCTTTCAATTTGCCCAAGCATACTTTTACTTACTCCTGTCTGCTCTGCTACAACATCAAGACTCATCTTTTTTGCTTTACGTATTCTTTTTAAATTAATAGCTACATTTTTATTTATATAATCCATACTCTCACCTCGTACGTTATAATGCACTTATATCAATGTTTAATTTTTGTGCAGTATATTGTATTTTTTATTATAACATAATATTTTCTATTTTATAAGAAAATTAGATTATTTACTAAGTTGTTAATAACTTGCAAAATAATAATTAATATTTTTTACTCCATAAAGTCTTTAAGTTTAAAATCTCCAAGTGTAAAAAGTACTAAAGACATTAAAAGTATTATTAAGGTTCCTTTAAATATCATTCCATTACTTATTATCTCATTTACCCAATAAATAGGTGAGATAATCTGAAATGTTAAAAATATATTTGGAAATGTTATATAAGTTTCTCCTAAAAATGCAGTAATCCCCAACGCTAGAGATACTAATGCTACCATAAGTGTTATAACATTTCCAACACCACAATTACTTACCCATCTTGAAACTGCCATAGATAATGCTATTGCAAAAATTCCCATTAAAATTACTGATAATATTGCTTTTCCCATAAAAATATTTGGTATTTTAAATACTACTTTTCCTATAATTAATGAAAATATAATTGAAGTAACATGTAAAATAAATGAAGAAAATAATATAGAGCCTATTATTTCCTTATCACTATTTATTGTAGATACATTTCTTCTCATAACTTTAGATGTTTTCATTTCTATCATATCTCTTGTTATAAATGAAGACATAATAAGAAGCATGTAACATAAAAGTAGTACTAAAACTTTTCCACTATTGTCTTCTGTATTTTCTATAATTGTCTTTATTTTTATATTTTTTGTTTCTCCTTTTATAAATGTTTTTATTATGTCCTCTAATGTTAAAACTCCTTTTGCATCTTTTGATTTATATTCTTTTATTATAGGAGTCTTTCCATTTTTAATTTTTTCCTCAAAACCACTCTCTATAACAATTAAAGCTCCAAGTTCATTTTTCTTAATATAAGAAATATTATCTTCTAAATCTTTAGTACATATCTTAGTATCATATACATTATTAATCTTTTCTATAAGAAGCTTTGAAGATAGCGATTCATCCTTATCTATTATTCCAACAGAATATATTGTGTTTTCATTTCCCATTTTTATTGGAATTATCATAAGAATAGGAGTTAAAAAAGTTACAATAATATGTATGGGATTTCTAAAATATCTCTTTATATTTATAAGAGTTAAATATATTAAATTCACCTTAATTTTTCCTCCTTTCTAAGAACTTTTACAATATAAGTAATAATAAATAATACTATACTTATTGTAAAAATAATTAATAATTCCTTTAAGCTTTTTTGAAGATATCCATATAAGCTATACTCCTTAAATGCTTCTATTAAATAATGCGTAGGGTTACATTCTAAAATCCTTATATCAATATCTTCAAAAATCTCCATCATTAAAGAAATAAGAAATACTCCTCCTAAAACCTTTGCTAACTTTTCACTAAATACTCCCATGATAAAATTTGAAATTGATGCCATAAAAAAAGCTGTTATAAATATAAGAATGGTTAAGATTAATAAATTTCCATTAAACCCCATATTAAATATTCTAATAATCATTGTATAAAAGAAAATAATTATAAAAGCATAAACAATAGTAGCTATAAAATCATAAATAAAATATCTTCCTTTAGATAATGGCATTGATAAATTTCTTTTATTTACATTTATTGCAGGCTCCATATAATTTGAAAGAATACTATTATAAATAAAAAGTCCTATTGTAAAAGCTAAGGCTTTTGATAAGCTTTCTTTTATTGAGTCTTTTGTTTTATCTGTTTTTATAATGTTTTCTTCTATGTAAGAAGTATTATCCTCATTTTTGTCCATATATTCATAAATTAAGGTTTCTAAATTTTTTTGTTGTATGCTCTCTTCTTTAACCTTTAAAATTAAGGAATTTTTTATATCATCTTTAAATCCTTTAGGGATAATTAAAATATTTTCCTCATCACCTTTTGATATTTCTAAAAATTCCTTTTGTCCTTCTAAATATTTAATAAGTGCTTTAGATTTTTCTGTTTTATCCTTATCTAAAATTTCTATTTTTAAAGGCTTTAAATCTAAAGGACTCTTTTCATTCTCTTGGCTTAATATACCCATAAATAAGCCAATAAATATTGGTATAATCACAAATATACTTAAATTTGGAAGCAATGTTGAGTATAAATTTCTTAATGTAGTTTTTATATATATTAATAGACCCATAAAACTTTTCTCCTAATCTCTTAATCTTTTACCTGTTAATGTTAAAAATACATCTTCAAGCTTTGCTTCATCATAACTTATCTTTTTTATATAAATTTTTTTCTCCTCTAATAATTTTAATATATCTCCTATACTAAATTTTTCATTAATTGTTAATATAATTTTCCCCTCTTCTTCTGTAAGATTTATTATTCCTTGTAAGCTTTTAATTTCTAAAGATAATTCTCCTTTTATGTTATCAGTATAAATTGTAACCTTATTATTAGGGAAAATAGAAGCTTTTATATCTTCTTTTTTTCCATAAGCTATTTCTTTTCCATTGTCTATAATAAAAACTCTATCACATAGTTCTTCTACCTCTTCAATATAATGAGAAGTATATATTACTGTTGTTCCCCATTCTTTTCCTACCTTTTTTATAAAATTAAAAATATGATTTCTTGATTGAGGGTCTATTCCAACAGTAGGTTCATCTAAGATAAGAACTTTTGGATGATGCATTATTCCTACAGCTAAGTTTAACCTTCTTTTCATTCCTCCAGAATATTTTTTTACCTTTTCTCTCTTTTTTTCTTCAAGACCTGTTATTTTTATTGCTTCTTTTATTCTTTCTTTAAGAAGCTTACCTTTAAGTCCATATAAAGCTCCAAAATACTCTAAATTTCCATAAGCATTAAGCTCCTCTAATAAAGATATATCTTGTGGAACATACCCAATACACTCCTTTGCTTTAACAGGCTCTTTTAATATGTCAAAGCCACATATTTTTATTGTTCCTCTATCTGGATATAAAATTGTTGTCATTATATTTATTAAAGTTGACTTTCCTGCTCCATTTGGTCCTATAAAACCAAATATTTCTCCTTCATTAACATTAAAGCTTACATTATCTAAAACTAAGTTTTCTCCAAAACGTTTTGTTATATTTAAAACTTCTATTGCTTCCATAAAAATAATCCTCCATATTATTTACTATATATATAATAAAATAATATAAAGGACCTTTCTATTGTATATTGAATTTTTTTTAATGACTTAAGTCACAATCCCATTCTTAAATGCAAAGATTGCTATTTGAGTTCTATCTCTTAAGGATAATTTTCCCAAAATATTAGTTATATTGTTTTTTACTGTACCCTCTGATAAAAATATTTCTTTTGCTATTTCTTTATTACTTAGTCCATTTGCTATAGCTTCAATTATTTTTATTTCTTTTTCTGTTAAATTATATTTTGATAAATCATTTTTTTCCTTCGAAGAGAAAGTATTTGTTGATGCCATCATTTCACTTGCAACATCCGGATGAACTACCATATTTCCTTTATATGCAGTTTTAATTCCTTCATAAATTACATCATGAGAACTATCCTTTAAAAGATATCCAAAAGCTCCATACCCTAAAGCCTCTTTTATATATTCCTTATCCTTAAATGTTGTAAGAATAATAACTTTTATTTTTGAAAATTGCTCCTTAATAAGTCTTGTCCCCATAACACCATCACATTCTTTCATTCTTATATCCATAAGAACTATATCTACAGGCTTTTCCTTACATATTTTCAAAGCTTCATAACCATTTGATGCAGTATCAACTATTTCAATATCAGGAAATATTGAAAGCATAATCTTAAGCCCTTCCCTTATAAGCTTTTCATCATCAACAAGCAGTACTTTTATTTTTTCCATATTTATTTCTCCTTTTCCCTTGGGATTATGATTTTTGTAAAAAAGCCTTCATTTATTTTTGATTTAAAAAACACAGTCCCATTAAGTTCTGAAATTCTCTCTCTTATGCTTTTAAGCCCTACTCCCTTTTCTTCAATCTTTTGAGTTCCAACTCCATTATCCTTAAAGGAAATTACAAAATCGTCCTTATCAAAATTCATAATTACATTTACCATATTAGCTTTTCCATGTCTTAAAGAATTTGAAAGTATTTCCTGGGTAATTCTTAAAAGATTAGATACTTGTTTAGTTGAAAGATTCCATTCTCCCTTTGATAATGTTACCTTTACCTTAACACCTGTTAACCTTTCAAAATTTTTGCATACCTCTTGGATTCTTATTGGTCCTTGAACATTATCATATTCATCAGACCTTAGCTCTCTTACAGCTCTTTTTACATCCTGAAAGCTTTCATTTATAAATTCTCTTAAATTTCCTGCCATTTCACTAAGCACCTTACTTTCTGTTTTCCCAATAGTTTCCATTGCAGAAAGCTGTATCATAGCAGTTGTAAGAGCATGTCCAACACTATCATGTATTTCCCTAGAAATTCTATTTCTTTCCTTTAAAAGAGTTATCTCCTCTATAGATTCTAAACAATTTTCAAGCTCCTCTTTACTTTCTTTAAGTTCTTCTTCTGAAATTCTAAGCTTATCATAAAGTTCATTTGCTAATATCTTACTTTCATAAAGCTTTTCTATGTATTTTATTAAAATATATATAATACACAAAAATACTAAATTAATAGCAATATATTTTTCACTTTCAAATGGAATTGTAATTAAAATTAAAGCTAAGCTTATTGCTAAAAGTATATTTCTACTTTTTTTGTTTTCTAAACTATAAATATCTATTATTGTTCCAATTAAATAAAGTGCTATAGCTCCTTCAAAAAGGTATTGTGACAATATTATTAAAATAAATTCTAATATTATTGAGAGTATATTATAAATTTCTTTTTTAAAATAAAATATTCTTAAATTGTTATTTAAAATAATAACTAGTATTATAGCTAAGCCTAATGAACTGTTTCCTTTAGAAAGAATTATACTAAAAATTAAATAAACTAAAGAAATATATCTTACAATCAATAATTCTTTGCTGT
>JALFQD010000204.1 GCA_022785265.1 Clostridium sp.
GGATATTTTTATATTTTTATCAGCATATTTAAGCATATTTCCTATAAGATTAGAAAATATTCTCTCTACTGCACCTTCATCTGAAATTATATCATCAATTTTTTCATCAATTTCAATAGTTGGCTCAATATGCTTTTCTAAAAAATCATTGTAATACATTGCAATGCTATCACATAACATTGTCTTTAAATTTATCTTTTTCAAATTAAATTTAAATTCACTATTATTAAGCCTAGATAAATCATAAAAGCTTGTAATTAAATTTTGAAGATGCTCTGCTCTTTTTTCTACTATTTTAATATATTCCTCTTTCTCTTTTTCTGTAACTGAATCATCTTTTATAAGCTGTATATAACCTCTTATTGAGGTTAATGGAGTTCTCAAGTCATGTGATATGTTAGATATACTTTTTCTAAGTTCATCCTCAATTTTTTTATTATTTGCTTGAATTTTTTGAGAATTATCATATAAATAATTTATATCTTGCACTAATTTTTCTACTTGATTATTTATGGCATTTGTATGAATATTTATATATTCTCCTTTGCTTTCTTTAATTTGCTTAGATATACTAGAAAGCTCTTTTTTAATTCTTACTATATAGAATATAAGTAAAAGTATAATAACAATAAGTATTATATTAACTATCAAACTCCCAACTCCCTATAAACTTTTATTTAACATCTTGTTTTTTAAATATTTGAATTCCAACAAATAATGATATTATTATTGTTATCAGTGATACTATTAATGATTTTATTAAATCTCCATTTGATGCATATATTGATACTGCTACTTTATTGTTATAATATGGTGTTACTTCATATATTTTATCGAATACTTTATTTAAACCATAAATAACTGAAATTATTGATGGAAATAATACAAATATACCAACTGTTATTCCAATTGTTCCGCCATTACTTTTTACTGCTATGGCAATTATCATTAGTAATGCAGCTACTGATGCATTTGAAATAACTGCAAGAAAAAATGATACTATCATGCGTACTAATTGAGATGTTTTAAAAGGTTCTCCCCATCCATTAACAATAAAACTTCCTATGGTTGGTATTAATATAAGGCAAAATAAAATCACTATTATTGCTACTACTATTGCAATGAATTTAGATAAATAGAATTCTGACCTATTTTTTCCATAGGCTAAAATATTTTTTATAGTACCCTCACTATACTCCTTTGCTAAAAATGCTGCTATTAATATTCCTATTAAAACTTCTATAATACCTTCCCCAAATGAAGAACTAAATACCTCAAGAACTGTTGGATTAAATGGGTCTTTTGCATTTAAGTGTACACCAAGGCCTCCTGGAGTGACAACCTGTTCTTTATTACTTCCACTAGTTCCTAAATCTAACATACTTTGTGCTTCTTCTTGTGACATTCCCATAGTAGCTTTTTCAATAAGTTTATCAAAAACTGAAGTTGTCATAATAAAGATTACTATAGACAAACATATTGCTACCACACATAATACTTTAAAAGTTCTATTTTTAGATAATTTAAATAACTCTGCCTTTGCTAATCTAAACATTATTCAGCACCTCCAACCTTATTCATAAAGTATTCTTCAAGACTTTTTCCCTTAATATTTATTTTCTCTACCAATATTCCTTTTTTAGATAGGGTAGAATTTATAATTCCTGAAGAATCTAAATTACTAAAAATTTCTATTCTGTTATTTTCTAATACTTCATAATCAGTAATTGATAATTCCTTTTCTAAAATGGTTGAAGCTCTTGCTACATCATCTACAATAAGTTCTATATATTTCTTGCATTTTTTATTTAACTCATCTACTGAAATCTCTTCTACTAATTTTCCATTATTTATTATTCCATAGCATGTTGCAAGCTCTGAAAGTTCTCCTAAAATGTGACTTGATATTAATATTGTTACATCCTTTTCTTTATTAACCTTCTTTAAAAGTTCCCTTATCTCAACTATTCCCATTGGGTCTAAACCATTTATAGGCTCATCTAATATAAGAAGTTTTGGATTTCCTAATAGTGCATTTGCAATACCTAG
>JALFQD010000238.1 GCA_022785265.1 Clostridium sp.
ATTATCTATCTGAACTTGTAATGCTTTATCAAATCCTTCAGTAAACACTATAGCACGACCTGTTTCTAAATTTGATAAAAATTCCTTCTGCTCTTTATTTAACACAATAGTATTTCCAATAGCATCTTTATCATCTTGGGCAAATATTTTATGCACTATTTTAGTATTTGTGTTCTTTAATATCTCTGGAGTTAGCTTATTAGGTATTTGATCTACTATAATTAATGATTCACCATACTTTCTTATTTCAGCCAACATATCAGTAAAAGTCTCAACACCTTGCTTCTTATTTAAACTATCTCCAGGAGTATATTTACTTAATAACCTATGGGCTTCTTCTACTAATGTTATATGATTAAATCTTCCATTTTCTAAATAATTAGCTTTTATTGCTTCCATAAGATTTGTTAAAACAAATCCCATAACAAGTGACTTTTCACTTCCACTTCTCAATTCTTCAAACTCTAGCACTACTCTTTTATTTAAAAGTGATTTAAAATCTATAGAACGTCTTGTATTAAGCATAAGCCCCTTAGAACCTACTAATAGACCTTGAAGTCTTGCTTTTATTGAACCTATATAATCATTCTTTAATCTTTCATCAAATCCTTGTTCCTTTACTACAACTTCTATTTTATCAACTAAGTCTTTTAAGGTTGGAAAGGCGTATACTCCATCTGCAAATGGATTTTTATACTTTTTGTTTTTATTATTTGAAATATTCCATCCATAATCCTTATAACACTCATATATAGAACTTTCTATAATCTGAGGAATAGCTGCCTCCATTTCAAATGAAGATTCAATACTTGCTTTAATCATATCAACTCTAGAAGTTATACTTTCATGCTCAAAAAATTCAAAAGGATTTAATCTAAATGGACATGAAGAATCTTTTCCTAAAGTAAATACCATTAAATCATCATATTTTTTTGCTAAAGCTCTATACTCTGTTTTTGCCGGCTCTATAATTAAGAAAGGTAAATCACTATCAATTAATATTTTTTGACAAGTTGTTGTCTTTCCACTTCCTGTCACACCAGTTACAAATATATGCTTGTCCAAACTCTTTTTGTCTAAATGTACACTAATATTATCAATAACATTGCCACTTTGTACTAAATTTCCAAGTTTTATTTTATCTTTTTCTTGGATACCATTTTTAAAATTAAGTCCAAATTCTACTTCTTCATTTAAGGTAAGTCCTACAACTTCCTTTTGTGGCAAACCTGATATCATGCTAAGCTCATTTGTAGTTATCCAATTTCCAACATAAAATTTTTTATCTTTATCCACACATTGTGATAATGCTGAACGTGAAATCAATTCATTTTCACTTACATTTTCCACAAATGCACCAAATGGTATTTGAAAATTTTTAAGCATTTTTATCTGTGTAGTATTTTTACCTGTTATACTAGAAGTTCTTAATGGAACTTTATTTCCTTTTTCTCCAGAATATAAAGACTTCATTGTATTTTCTAACTTCATAAGTGATGCCTTGTTATCTGAAAACAAGAATGAACTTGTTATAAAAACTCCTTTTCCAGTTCCATAATCAAGACGAGGAATTATTGTTTCATCTAAATATTTAACCCAATCTTGAATTTCCTTATCAACATATTCCATAGTTGTACTATGAGATTTATTTCTATTTTTATTACTTGATGTGGTTTTACTTTCTTGAGTAGTACTTGAATTTGAATTTCCATCAGTTTCTGTCTTCCCTTCTGTTTTTGCTTCTGAATCACTTATTCCTGTAGTTGTTCCTTCTGTTCCAGAATTGCTAGATGAATTTGAAGAACTTCCACTATTTGTCCCTTTTGTAGTTGACTTGCTTTCACCTGAGCTAGTACCATGTGTAACTTGAGTACTTGTTTGAGTGCTAATTGAAATATTTGTTCCTTTTGTTACAGAACTTCCATTAGTTTCGCTATTGCTTATTCCTTCCCCTTCTGAACTACCATTTTGTTCACTCTTTTTAGAAAGTGGAGATATTCTTGAATATAGTGTATATAAATTCTTTTCTATTTCTTTAACTTCGTCATATTCTAAAGGCTTTGCTATTATCATAACTCCAAAATTATCTCCAAGCATAGTATCTACCAATCTATCAACACCTTGAAACTTTTCATCATCTTTATTTATTCCAGGTACTCCTTCCAATATACTATAAAATCTCATATTATCTATCTTCGAAACTATAGCTTCCTTTTCAACTGGATTTACTAAATTAACTTTGCTTCCCCTAAAATTTCCTTTAATACTAGGCTCTAAAACATATTTTCCAATATCACTAACACTTAATGTGAGTTTTGTGTCTTCTGATAAATCTTTTGCTATGCCATAATAAAAATGGACCCCTTTATCATCACCTAATATTAAGTATATAAAATTAATACCCTCTATCCTCATAGTGCTTAATACATTTTCTAACGCTTCTTTCCTAGGTGCTTTATCCTCAAATGAAATTTCTTCAATATAGTATAATGCTAAATCTTTGGGCAGTAGCTTTCCAACTTCCCAATATTTCATTCTTGAATCTTTACTTAAATACAAATTATCAGGATTTGATAAAAAATCCATAACAAAGCTACTACCCATAATTATCCTCCTTACTCTAATTTTAATTTCACTAATTGACTAATATATTTATTTTTTGTAATTTCATCTTCATTTGCTACAACATACTCTAGTTCTGATGGTCCTACTGCTCTTACATAAACATTAGCATTTTCATCAATAACATCTATTCTACACTTTTTCTTTTTAACCTCATTTATTGGCATATTGTTACTTGATGCTTGTGGCTCAGTTGTATAATATATTTGAAAATCTTCGCATGAAGCATCTGTAAATGAAATCCATTTATTGTAATCAACATCTCTATTTATATCTACAAAGAACCTTCTCTTTTTATTGTGTCCAACATAATACTTAAATTTTATTTCTTCTTCTATATTTTTTTCTGATATAACTTTTATATTAGAACCTGGAAGACAATCAATAAGTCCAAAAGCAACTCCTGTTTTTCCTGTTGGTTTTGTAATATCATCTCTACAAACTTTAATTCCTAATTCTTCTTGAATCTTATAAGCTTCTTCAGTACCTAATGGAGGATATATTTTAAAATATTCATCATCTTCTATATTGTTATATTTTCTTATATCTTCAGTTTCTTCTTTTATATATTTTTCAAATAATTCCTTTACAATAGGAGACTTACTAGAATTTCCTGCTAAAAATATCAATACATTTTTCACATCTTTTATATTTTCTTTAGCAAATGCTAATTTTAATGATTCAAAAAAGTTTTTAACACCTTTTTCTATTCTATTTCTTAATATAGTTTCTAGTATCTCTGTATTAATATCTAATTCAAAGTTTGCTTCCCTTTTACCATCTTTAGTAAACAAAGCAATTTTTATTTTTCCAGATTCAAATTTTTTCTCATATCCCTCTTCTTTTTCCCAAAAGCATCTTAAGTATTCCATAAGCTGTTTTGTATTAAGTTTTGCTTCTTGAGATTCTGATATAAGAACTTCACTTCCTGCAAATCTTTCACATTCTTCTGGTAATAAAAATGTTATACCTTTTTCTCTTAATTTATCTTGGTTTTCTTTAAACACCTCAAATGCTAATAATTCTAATAAATTTTCTCCACCTAAATATCTGTCTCCACCTGCACCAAAATGATTTATTACATAATCATATCTACTTTCCTTTTCATTAGCTTCTCTCCATATTCCAAAATCAAAGTCTGTTGTTCCACCGCCAAAATCAAATATTCCATAAAATATTTTTTCATCATCTTCTGGTTCAAAATTATATTCTTGCAATGCACAAACTGCATAAGCTGCTGGTTCACTTGCACCTTGAATAACTCTAAATCTTTTCATGCAATCTTCATCATTTAATACTTCAACTGGCAATGATTTTTTTATTCCCTTTGAAAAACTATTTAATATTTTTTCTCTAACAGCCTTTTCATATGTAACTGGGAAAGACAAGATATAATCTAGAAAAATTCCTTGTCTCATATTATTTATATATAACCCTAAATTATAGGCATAAATTTCTATTGGGTCTATATCTTCCTCTTTAAGTTCTAAATAACTAGGAATAACCACATCAAAGTTCTTTTTATCCCTTATTCTTATTTTTCCTTCTTTTCCACCAGCCCACTGCTTTAAATTATAAAAATAGGAATAATATTCACTACTATCACTTTTTATTAAGTCATTAAAAGCAGTATGAGATATTGTTAAATCCTCCCATAAAGTTTCTGGTCTTCCATCCTTAGAATTATATCTCTTCATAAAATCTTGTAAGTCTATAAATTCTATTACCGTAGGATTTTCATATTGTTTACTATTAATTTTTTTGCTAAGATTTCCTGTTCCTATACGTATTGGCATAATATTTTCTGTATTTCCCTGTGAAACTACAATGGTACTTTTAGTTCCAAAATCAATGGCAATTGTTCCATCTTCATTAATATCACTTAATGGATTTCTAGCAACAAACTGTTTATCTGTTTCAACTAATATACCTTTTTCATCAAGCTCTTGATTCCATAAATCCCAATGTCCTCGTCTAGGGTCTTCTAATATCTTTATATCATAAGGTTCAATATCTGCTCTTTTTTTATCACAATTTAATAAATTATCTATAAATAGTTTATAAACACTTTCATCTAAAGCACTTTTATCAGATTGTATAGAAGATAATATATCCTCCTTTTTAAATGAAACATTATTCAATTCTAAAAACTTTTGATTTAACACATCATTTATTAGTTTCTTAGTTTCTATTATGTTTTCATTTTCAAATTTTATGTATCCTTTTGAATATAAAGATTTCAAAATATTAAATTTATATATTAAATTTTTTGAAAAATTTTTTGGATATATATTATTTTGTAAAAAAAGTTCTAATAAAGATAAAGATTTATTTAAATTAACTATTGGAATTTGAATCCAATCATAATTATATGGACAGCTATTTAGAGTACAGCAGTTTATTCTTCCCCAAAGACCTATGCCAGAAATTCTACCATTTGAACATCCTTTACACAAAAAATTACTAATTTTAATATAATAATAATTTTTACCATTTCCATTTATTAATCTTCCATTATTAATAAATTTTTTTAATTTGTTTTCACTAAAGAATAAATTATTTACTTGTCCTTCTGTTGGTAATATTCCCTTAAACCCTTCAAAAACATTCCATTGGTCATTTATATAATCTTTACAACTACATGTAAATGTTTCTAAATTAGGAAGAATAACATTTTCAGTTGATTCATAATAAACATCTTTATTTTCTATTTTAATCCAATTTGATTTTTTTATAAGCTTTTCTATTTCTTGCTTTAATACATCAAATCTTTTTATTGATTCTTTTATTCTCTGTCTAGT
>JALFQD010000292.1 GCA_022785265.1 Clostridium sp.
AAAGTTCAGATTTTAAAATCTCATTTAGAAGGAAATAATAAAATTGTAGATGATATGGCAGTAATAAGGGTTATAGACAATAATAAAGAGGCAACAAATGAACTTATAAATTGTAAAGATGATACTATTGTATATCATACAACAAATGAAAAAATAAGCATTGAAATTAAAAATATTAGAGCATATAGAGGGATTATATATAGAAATTTAAAGGTTATGTTTATTTAGATTTAAATCACAATTTATTATTTAATAAGAATTTTTAAATTAATTTATTGAATTCATTAATATTAAGAATATTAATAAATTCAATATTTTACATACTATTATAGTATGTATAGTATGTAAAATATAAAACTAAGAAAAGGCTAGAATTTACTAGTTTTTTTTAATAGAAAGAGATTAATATGCTTAATTATATAATTTAAGAGTTTGACCACCATTAATTTAAGTTGTATCATTAGTTATAATAAAACATACTAAACATATATATTATGAAATAGAGGAAATCATATGTAAATTAAAGAATATAAATAAAACATTTGGGTATTATAATACATGAAATGATGTAAGTTTTGGGATAAAAAAGGGAAAGTCAATTGGGCTTTTTGGGTCAAGTGATAGTGGAAAAACCACTATACTTAAAATATTAGTTGGTCTTGAATACCAAAATTCAAGCAATATATAAGGATTAGTTGGTGATGAAAATGTTAGATACAATTATTATAGGAAGTGGACCTGCAGGACTTAGTGCTAGTATATATATAAAGAGAGCAAATTTAAATGTATTAGTAATAGAAAAAGATTATGAAGGAACTGGCCAGATTGCTGAAAGTGGAAAAGTTGATAATTATTTAGGAATACCAGGAATAAGTGGATATGAGCTTGGTGAGAAATTTAGAGAACATGCTTTAAAAGCAGGTGTTAATTTTCTTGAAGCTAATGTTATTAATATAAAAAATCAAAAAGATAACATTATAAGAGTTGAGCTAGAAAATGGTGAATATGTAGAAGCTAAAACAATTATTTATGCAGCAGGTGCAACTCACCGTAGACTAAATGTTTTAGGTGAAGAAAAATACTTAGGACGTGGCGTTTCATATTGTGCAATTTGTGATGGTGCATTTTATAAAAATAAAGTTGTTGCAGTAATAGGTGGAGGTGACGTTGCACTTGATGATGCTGTTTATTTATCAGAAATTGCAAAGAAGGTTTATTTAATTCATCGTCGTAAAGAATTTAGAGGAGCTGAAAGTACACTTAATTTGTTAAAAGAAAAGGAAAATGTTGAGATACTTATAGATTCAGAAGTTGATTCTATATTAGGTGATGATAAGGTTACTGGCATTTTACTTAAGAATAAAAGAGAGATTATATTAGATGGTATTTTTTCAGCAATTGGAATGATTCCTAAAACTGAAATCTTAAAAGAACTTATTGATTTAGATGAATATGGTTATGTAAAAGCTGATGAAACAGGAGAAACAAATCTTAAGGGATTTTTTGTAGCAGGTGATGTTAGACAAAAAGAACTTCGTCAAATAGTAACAGCTGTTTCAGATGGAGCAAATGCTGCTACTTCAGCTATAAATTACATCAGAGATAACATATAAAACAGGAAGTTCTTGTATAAATTTATAAACACAATATATAGTATATTATTAAGAAACACTATGTATTGTGTTTTTTTATTTATTGATGTCGACCATCATTTTTTATAAAATACATTTTTAGATTACGCCTTATTTTCCCAGACATAGTCTTTTGGATTAAATTTATGTTCCGCATTTTGTTGTGCAAAAAATTCTTCTGTGCAAGTTTTAATGCACTTATTAATATATTCTTCTACAGCTTCTTTATTAAAATAAGTAGGTTCTTGATTGATTTTATCATTAAAATCATTTTTCATATCTTTAATAAATTCATAAATATCAAAAGAATATATTGAATTAATCTTTTCTTCTTTAAAATTTATAGGAACATATAAATCATTTGAAAGTTCATATTTATTTACCAAATATCCATTTAATATATGATAATCTCTATATAGTGTATCTACAAACCTTTTAGAGCTACGATATTTTATTAAATCTAAATCGTAATAAAGAAATTTACGAAATATAATGTCT
>JALFQD010000318.1 GCA_022785265.1 Clostridium sp.
AATTGTTATATTTAGTAAAACAGAAAGTGGAATATATTTCTTTGCAAAGCTTAAGATTACTTTTCCTTTAATAAAGGATTTAAATAGAAAAATGATAGTTTCTAGATTTACAAGAACTTTATCAACATTATTAGCATCAGGAGTATCTTTAGTAGAATCCTTGCCAATAGTGTCAGCAGTATTAAATAATGTTATTGCAGAAGATGAAGTTTTAAGAATTAGAGAAAGGGTTGTTAAGGGAGAAGGATTAAGTACTCCAATAGAGGAATGTGAGTTATTTCCACCAATGCTTTCTTCAATGGTAAGAATTGGTGAAGAATCTGGAGCATTAGATGATATGCTTAATAAAACAGCAGATTTTTATGATGAAGAAGTTGAACAAGCTATACAAACTTTAACATCAATGCTTGAACCACTTATGATAATAGTTATGGGTGTTGTTATAGGATTTATGGTAATAGCTTTAATGTTACCACTTTATGGTTCATATGATATAGTTTAATAAGATTTAAATTTTAAATTTAAATAAATAATAAAAATATTTAGGAGGGGTTTTTAAATGCTTAAAAACTTAAGAAACAAATTAAACGAAAAGAAAAACAAAAAAGGATTTACTCTTATCGAGTTAATCATCGTTATTGCAATTATTGCAATACTAGCTGCTTTATTACTACCAAAATTAGGTGCTGTTAAAGAAAACTCAAACAGAACTTCAGATGTTGCTAATGGTAAGAAGATTGCAGAAGCAGCTTTAGCTCTTTGTGCAGAAGATGAATTATTACCAGGAGCTTCTGGAACTGTAACAGGTGCTGATAAAGTATGTAAATATGTTCAAACTACACCATCAGGAAAAACAAGTCAAGTTAAAGGTCAAGATTTCACTTATGCAATTGATTCAAATGGAAATGTAGAAGTAAAGGTTGGAGGTAAGGTTGTTTATCCAACTCCAGATACTATATTTAATCAAGTTAAATAGTAATTTAGTTAAAGTTATATATGTTATGTTTTAAAGTGTAAAGTCATTATGGCTTTGCACTTTAACTCTAATTAGGGATAAATATAGACAAAAAAACACAAATTCAGACAAAGAGGGTGACAGAGAATGCCAGGTAAAATTGATATTTCCAAATTGAAGAAAAAGGGGAGTACAGGTGTATCAAGTATAAAGGATAAAGTAGCTAGTGGAAAAGCTAACTATATGGGAAAAGGAAAAAGTGAAAAGCCAAGAAATGTTGTAGCATTTGAAATTGGTTCAAAAAATATAAAGATTGTAGAAGGAAAATATTCAAAAGATAAGCTTTCTGTATATAAAATGGCTCAGGTTGAAACTCCAATGGCTGCCATAGAAGATGGTGCTATAATTGATGAAAGAGCATTAGTTAATGTATTGCAAGTAGCTATTAATCAACTTGGAATAAAATCTAAAGACGCAGTAGTTACAAGTAATTCAAGTTCAATAATAGATAGAGAAATAATAATACCAGCTGTTGATGAATCAGAAATGGAATCAGTAATAAAATATGAAATACAACAATATCTACCTATTAACTTAGATGAATATATAGTTGAATACGTAGTTGTAGATAAACTTGTAGATAGTGAAGGCCCAAAGCTTAAAGTAAATGTAATTTCTTATCCAAAGGATATGGTAAATGGATATTATAAATTAATAAAATCTTTAGGCTTAAATCCATATGTTTTGGATGTTACCTATAACTCATTAAAAAAGATAGTTAATCATACAGGAATAATAAAAAACAATGGACAAGTAGGTGGTACTGTTGCTTTTGTTGATATGGGAGCAACATCTATTAATGTAACAATATTTAAGAGAGGTCAACTAGATTTTACAAGAGTAATAAAATCAGGTGGAGAAACAATAGATCAAGCTTTGAGTACTAGATTAGATATGTCAATAAAATCAACAGAATCTATGAAAATTGACAAAGGTAATTTGTTAGATATACAAGAAGATGATGAAATAAATACAATAATTAAAGAAACTGTTGATGAAATGATAGGAGAACTAGAACAAATTCTACAATTCGCAAGTAATAAAAATGGTGAAAATGTAGATGAAGTTGTCATATATGGTGGAGCATCTAAGCTTAGAGGATTAGATGTATATATGCAAAGAAAACTACTTAAGAGTATAAAAAGAGTATTTACATTAGAACGTATAGATATGTCTACATCAGCTATGCCAAAAGAACCAATAGGGGAATATCTAAATGCTATAGGTGCTGTAATAAGACAAAGTCAAGATGTAAACTTCTTATCATCATATCAAGGTAAAAATGGTGATGTTGTTGCTAAAGGTGGAAAGGTAAAAGAAAATAATACTGTAGTATATATTATTGCAGGAGTTATAGCAGTAGCAATAGTAAGTACTTTCCTTTATCATACAATAGCTATAAAAGTTCAAGAAAGTAAAATAACTGAAATAGAAGAAAAGATGGCAGACCCACAATTCCAAGAGCAACTTGCAATAGCACAAGATTTAGCTAATAAAATTTCAAGTGTAACACAATATAATACTCAAGTTGAACAAATAACTAAGGTCGTTAATAGTAGAAAGGTTGTAACACCAGAGGTTTTAGATGATGTAAAAGATGCAGTTCCAGGAGGAGTTTTATATACATCTTATAAGATTTCAAATACAGAAATAACAATAAGTGGAGCAGCACCAAGTGCTGAAGTTGTTGCAGAGATGGAACATAATTTCAGAGAGCTAGATAGAGTTCAAGATGTCCATGTTGGAACAATAGAAGGAGACAGCTCTGTTACATTTGACATAACCATTAAAATAAAGCAAATAGAGGAGGCTGAATAATATGAAGATTAGTAACAGAGAAAAAAATTTATTATGCATAGTAGTAAGCGTCGCTCTAGGAGTGTTATATTATAATTTTGTATTTACAGATAACTCAGCAAAGTTAGAAGAAAAGAAAAATGAAAGAATAGCTATAGAACAAAAATATAATGATGCTAAAGAAGAAATTAATCAAATAGAAGCTAGAAGAACTAAGCTTTCAGAATTAAAAGCTGAAGGAGAAGATTTAGCAAAGAATTATTATCCAGAAATAATACAAGAAAATCTTATAAAAGAAATAAAACAACTTATGGATAAAAATGGATTAAAAGGAGATTATTCTTGGGCTGAAAGAGATGCAGAACAATTAGCAGATCTTACTCCCGCTATTTTAGATTTACCAAAAAGTAGTGTTCAAGCTTTAGCAGATGTAATAAAATCAGAAATAGGAGAACAGTCTTCTGAAAAGAATACTACACAATCAAATAAAATAGATTCTAATAATAAAGAAACAGCATTAACAAATACAGAGGAAACAAGTACAGCAGCAGAAACAGCTACAGCTTCTACTAATACACAAAATACAGTTAATGCTAATGGAGAGCAAAATGGTCCAACACCAGTAAAAATGGTACTTACTATAAAGCTTAGAGGAAATTATAATTCATTAAGAAACTTTGTACAAGATATAAAAGATTATGGAAGAGTTGTAGTAGCAAGTGCATTATCTACTGATTGGAAATCAGCAAATGATTTTGAAGGACAGATTGATGTCGAATTCTATGCAATTCCTAAAGTTAGTGACAAAGATGATGGATATTTAGAGTGGAAATAATATATATTAAGTGGTAAAATATTATAAAGAAGATAGTAATATGCCATTTTTAATCAACATTTTTGTGGAACAAGGGAATTTGAAAGTGGGTGGTAAATGTTATGAGAGAGAAAAAAATCAAAAGAAAAGGGTATACTCTTTTAGAAGTTATATTAAGTGTTGCATTAATAGCATTATTACTAATTCCAATTTCCAATATGATAATAACAGCAATGAAATCAAGTAAAAGAGCAGACATAAGACAAGATGGGGCAGTTGTTGGACAACAAGTTCTAGAAGAACTTAAAACATATGATAATTTGGCAACAAACACACCTATTAATTTACTAGATGGAACAATTTTTAGTAAAGTTCCTGAGAGTAGTACAGCAACTCAAACAATGTATAGTGGCTCAATGCAAGATGGAAAACAAACTTATGAAGTAAATGTTTTAGTAGAAAAAGATAATAATTTTAATGGATATATGGCAGCAACAACAACAGCATCAAATAAACCGGATACAGATTATAGTTGTATATTAAATTTAAAAACAGATGGAACACAAAATAAAGCATATTTTAATGGATCAGGTGAAGCTAACATACCATATTATGCTGGAAATGAAACAAAACTTTTGTTATATGTAAGAAGAACAGGAAGTAATTTAACATTAAAGCTTTATGATTATACTAATGGTAATGCGATAGAATCAAGTCCTTTATGTCAGACTACTGTAAATGATTATGATGCAACTAATAATACAACAAAAAATTTAGTGAAAATATCAATGGATGAAAGTTTTACTGGAAGAAACAATGGTAGAAACCCAGGAGTGATTCCAATAATAGTTGACAGTAATAGTACAAATATAGTTTTTGATATAGTAAAAGGAAAGAATACAGAGGGAAAAATTAGTGTTACAAGTTCTTTACCAATTAGTAATATAAACTTTGATGGAAATTTACAACACGCTTCTACAAGCACAGTTACAATAAAGCAAAATATAAAAAAACAAGATACAGAAGATATAACAGCTATAGGAGATTTATATAAGATAACTGTAGTTGTAAAAGACAAAGGGGAAGAAATATTTAGAAGTCAAGTAAGTAATAATTTAAATTAATACATTTCAATATTTTAAAATTGGATGGTGATAAAAGTGAAAAGGGGATTAAAGAAAAAAGGTTCTAGTTTAGTAGCTGTTTTAGTAATTTGTTCTATTATATTAGTTACTGCAACTACAATGATAGGAGTAGCAACAACTGATATAAGAATGAGAATGAATGAAAGCAAAAAGCTACAAAACATGTACAAAGCTGATTCAGGACTAGAAATATTTAATAATATTATCTTAAAAGATTCAGAAGCGGCAATTGTATATGCACAGAATAAGGTTCAAGGAAATAATTTAGTTGGAGGAGCTATTGCAAATACTTCAGACGAAGATGTTTATAATACTTTAAATAAGGATTTTAAAGCATATTTTATTAAAGCTTTACTTTCAGGAGTAACAGTTACAAATGAAGGTACAAGAACAGGAAATCAAAATTTAGATGCTCAATATAATGCTATAGTTGAGGATTCACGTACTGATGAAACAATAATAATTGACCAATCAGTAACAAATCCAGTTTCAACACTTCTTGTAAGTTTAAAAAATTATAGATATATAGAATCACTTGATGCTGCTACTGGTATTACTAATGAATATAAAGATGCTTTTGGAACAGCTGAAAAACCTGTTATAAAAGTATTTGATATTAATTATAATGATGCAGAAAAAACAATCAAATTTACAATACGTTCATCATTTAGTTGTGCAGAAACTTCAACTACAAAACTTGCAAATAAAAAAGTAATTGAAACAAGTTTTAAAATAACAGCACCAGAATATGCAGATATTATAAAGAGAACTAATAGTAGTGGAGAGATAGATATAATGGCTCCTTATTCAAATGTACTTACTGTTGATGGAAACTTAGATGTTAATAGTACATTAACTTTAGGAGGAAATGCATGGATAAAAGGTGATGCTAATACAGCAGCAAGTCAAAACCAATCAATTGTATTTAGTAAATATAATGGTGGTATAAAGCTTGCTAGTGGTAAAAATATTATTACAAATTCAGTAGGAGCAAATTATCCAGGAAATATTTATACAGCAGGAACATTTAGTTTAGTTAATGGTTCAACAGCGACATTATCTGGAAACTTATATTCATCAAATACTTATATTGGTCCTTCAAGTACAAATGATTCTAGTTCAAGAGATAATACAATAACTGTAGGAGATATGATAACTTATAATGATTTAGGAATAAATTCATTAGCTTCTACAATAAACATGAATAATTATTATGGTATTAATAGTACAACTACTGATAGCACAAATGGAGGAAAAAATAATGCTTCTAAGAGATCAAGTTGTATAATTATTAATAACTATAATATGAATAGTAGATTAAATATAGTTAATGATGCTTATATAGCAGGTGTTGCTTACATTAATACTGGTAATGAAAATAGTGATAATGGAGAATATGAAACAGGTGAATCTATAGCAGTAAGAGGAAATTATAAAGCATATCAAGAAGCTTTAACTCAAATTGGAGAAACTACAATAAATCCAGGATTTAAATATTATGATCCTGTTAAGCTACTTGAAACAATAAATGGTCAAGCTGCAACAGTACAAAATAAAAGAGATTACTTTAATGAATACTATCAAAATAATGTTTTCAAAGATGGTAAAGTAACAATTGGTGGAAGAGTTTACTCAACAGGTGCTATTGTTACTACAAATAATAAAAATGCAGATGATTTTGATATTCAAGATGTTAATGTAATAAATGCAAGAAGAACATATGCTTTAAATGTATTAAGTATGAATAGTAATTTAACTGCTGCACAATTAGATAATGTATATAATGATGGAGTTGTTACAAGAACTGTTAAGGGTTCAAATGGAACTATACCAGTTGTAAACTTTGGTGCTATGGCTCCTGGAGTAAGCGTTTCTGTAAGTAATCCAGGTCAAGGATTAGTTAATGCACTTAGTAATTGTGCTTACGTTTTAGGAAATGATGAGAATGAAACAATTGTTATAAGTCCTGGAAGAATTTCTGTAGAAGGACATACAGAACCACCAACAGGAACAGACTGTACACAATGCTTTAATTTTGACCCTGCTCAAAATATAGTTAATGCAGTAATTATAACAAATGGAAATGTAAAAATAGAAGATGGTGTTAACTTTAGGGGATGTATTATAGCAGGTGGAAATGTTGAAATTGAAGAAGGTACTGAAGGTGTTGATTTAACTTATGATTCATCAGTTGTTGGTCAAATAATAACAGTAAATAATCTTGCTAATTATTTTAATCAAGATATGAATGTAGTAGAAAGATTAGCTGTAAATAATGGTGATATAATAAATGTAGACCCTACAGAAACTAATTCATATAATGTTGATAGTATAGTAAATAAAGGACTTTGGAAGTTAATAGAAAATCAATATGATAGATAAAATTTATAATTAAACAAGGATGATTGTTATGAATAAAAATGACAGTTTCTTAAAAAAGAATAAAAAAGCATTTACACTAGTAGAGGTTGTTATTGTACTTGCCATAACAGTTATTGTACTTGCAATAATGTATGAATTCCTTACAGAAAGTAAAAAAGCAATGGTTAGTAATGAAGTAAATTCAACATTACAAAGTGAGGCTGATAATATACAAAGCGATTTGGTGAAATTTGGAACTCAGTCAAAAAAAATATTATCAATAAATGGATTACCTGTTGATAGCAGTTGGTTATATTCAACTAAATTAGATGCAAAAAATCAATATAATGGTGATATAAATAATATACAATTAGAGTTTTATAGTGTAAATGGAACTACAAATATCTGTGAGATAATATATGATGATGGTTCTGATACATTAACATTAATAGAGCCAACACCAGAAACAGGTACTGCAAGAACTAAGGTCTTATCAACACATGTAAATGAGTTTAAAATTAAACCTTTAGATGCAGTAAGTAATGCAGGAGGAAATCTTTCAACTACTACAGGAATTCAGTTTGTAATTGAGTTGAAAATGAAGAAAGGATATACAGATGTAAAGTGTCCTGTGAATGTAAATGCGAAGTTTAGAAATAAGGATGTAGTTTAAAATCAAAAATTTTATATTTCTTTATTTAATGTAACAAGAAGCACATCTTATAAATCTTTATAAGATGTGCATTCCCAATTAAGTAATTTTAAGAGGTTTATACTAAAAAGGGGGATGAAAAAAGTGAAATTGAAATTGTTTAGAAAGGAAACTTGGCTTAAAAAGTCAACCTGGATTATAACTGGAATCTTTTCAGTTGCATTGTTAGGAATTGCTATTCCTACAATAAGTAAGGCAAATAATACCACCCCAGGTAAATTAGATGTATTGGAAATTCAACCAGGAAATAAATATGTGTTATCTAGTAATGATTCAATAGATGTTACTCAAATGGATATGCCTACATTTATAAGTAAAGCTGAAGAATTATCAGGAAAATATGATGTAATTTATATAGGAAGAAATAATAATGGATTATCATCTAAATGGTCAACAAGCCAGAATACACAATATAGAGATTATTCTGCAGGTTTTACTCAAGAATGGTTAAAACCAGACGGAACTGCTGGATTAGAAGGGGATTTTTATAAACGTAATGTAAATGAAGAAAAAGATTTTAATGCTTATAAATGGAGTGCACAAACAATATGGTATGGACCATCAGGTGATGTTCCTAATAATAAAGATGGATGGGATTGGCTTGGAAAATTCACTAGTGGAAACTTTAAAACAACTTTTCCAAGTGGAAAAACAGCTACAATGGTTGAATATTATTCAGAAAATGATTTAACTACAAAGAAGCTTAATGAAATAAAGAATTTTATAGCTTCAGGTCAATTAGTGTATGTTGATAATAATGTGTTTAATGATGATCTTAAAAACACAAAGTTATATCAATTAAAAAATACTGGTATAAAAGGGGTTAATGGAAATTTATCATCTGGAACTATTACTAGTGATTATTCTTCAATTTCAGAAGCAAATAAGAGACCAGAGATAACTATAGTTTCAAAACCTACTGGTGATACAGGAGAAAAGGGAACATTAGCTAATAGAAACTTAGAATTTAAATATAAAATTAAGGGTAAAGATGGAGTAACTTATGGAACAAATCTTTATTTAGATTATGATGGTAATGGAATTTTTACTGATGATGAGAAAGTTAATGCTACAACAGAAAGTCTAGATTCAACTGGAAATCAAGAAAATTTAACAAAATTTAAATTAGAAACAGGCTTTATTGGATACTTAGATTGGAAATTAGAAGTATATAATACAAATAAACCAAATATAAAATCTTATGTTGTAGGCAATGCAAGTTTTAAAAACATTTTAGGAAAGAAAATGAACATAAATGTACTACAATTAGTTCCAAGTGCAAACTGTACATTAGATATGTCTACCAATACTAATTTCCAAAATTTAATAAAAGAAAATACAGTAGCTTCAGATTATACAATTAAGGTTACTTCTATGAAAATATCAGATTTTAATAATAAGTGTAATGCAGATGCTAACTATTATAATAATAATATCAAAGGAAAAATAAACATGATAGTAATAGGATTTGCAGATAATTATGGAGCAGGAGAAGCTAATCAATTCTCTGAAAATGCACTAAATGTGTTAGCACAAGCTAATAATAATAAGTTAAGTTTATTATTCACTCATGATACTATGAATCTTGGAATATTAAATAACTCTGAAACAAATGATGGAGTTAAAAATGATTATACAAATAATGCATTCAAATATTTTGGTTCAAAGCGTTTAACACAAAAATTTAGAGATATAATTGGACAATCTAGATATGAAGATCCATTTAATCCAAATTCAGGAATAACTCATGATACTTCTGCAGTTTTAGGAAATAATAAGGCTACATTAGGTTCAACAGCATTTGCAACTGTAAAATTATATC
>JALFQD010000396.1 GCA_022785265.1 Clostridium sp.
TATAAAAAATGATTTATCAATAATTATTAAGAATAAAGGATTTTGGCTATCTATAATAGTAACATTATTGTTATGTTTTACTGCAACTTTATATACAGATTCCTTAAATAAACAATATAGTGTAATAGAAGTTTTGTTAAGTTTTGATGAACAATTTATTCTTTCAGATATATCATATTCATCATTAAATGTAATGTTAATTTCAAGAGCAAGTAAATTGTTTATGTTTATTCCAATAGTAGCTACTTTCTCATTTGTTCAAGGAGTATGTGATGAGAAGAAAAGCAAATTTAAAAGAAGTGTAATTTTAAGAAGTGGAAAAATAAAATATCATATTGGAAAACTTATATCATCAATAATTAGTGGGGGCTTAGTTATTTCTTTAGGTTATTTACTATTTTGCATATTTATATATTTTCTTTTTCCTTCAATAAATGAATATGGAAAAGAAATAGCAGATACAAATATTTCAGAATTATTATTATATAACAAAGAAATTGTCACTTACATTTATAATTCAATAGGTAGCATAGGTATAATATTTTTAGCATTTATAGGTATGTTTTTATATGGAGCTTTTGCTACATTGCCAACACTATTGTTATTATCTATAACAAATGATAAATATTTTCTAACATGCCTTCCATTTATATTTAAGTATAGCTTTGATATGTGGAGTAATAAGGTTTTATTTTCAACTATAAGTGGAGGAAAGATAAGCTCAATAAATAAATGGATAATAGAAAATTGTAGGCTAGAAAATTTATATAATGTTTTTTCTTTAGATGGCAAATTAGAAAGCATAATATTTTATTTAACTTCATTAATGATTATAAGCATTATTTATTTAGTAGTAGTTAATAGGAGAGTTGATTATGGAGAATAAGAAGGTTTCTATAAAAAAAATTCTAACAATAGCATCAGTTGAATACACAAAGTGGATATGTAATTCTAAAATGATTGTTCTTTTAGTCATGCTTATTTTTATAAAATCCTGTGCTATTGACCCATTATTAGAGCATTGTGAAAAGATGAATGAAAAAATTAACATTATAGAACCATTTATAGCAATAGGAAATTCAAATATGCTTCTTCTCATTATACCAGCAGTATTTTTAGTATTAATGAGTGACTTTCCTAAGACAGATGGAAATTCTCTATTTTACATAATAAGATGTGGAAAAATAAATTGGTTTTTAGGACAAATAGTATTTGCATTAATGAGTATATTATCTTTTTTAGGAGCTATCTTTCTGTTAACAATAATATTAAGTGTAGGAAAAGTATATATTGGGACTAGCTGGAGTGATGTTATAACCAAATACAATACATTATTTCCTGATGATTCTTATAGCTTTGCTTCACAATTAATAGTAGGAAGAATATTTAATCAAATGTCTTTGTTAAAAGCATTTATTCACACATTTTTATTAATAAGTAGTTATTTATTTTTGATAATACTTATATTGATTGTATTTTTCTTAGTTAATCATAAAGAAATTGGAACATTTATAAATAGTATTATTATGGCACTAGGTTCAGCATTTACCTTTATTGAAACTAAAATAATGTGGGTAATGCCAACTGCAAATTCATTAATAGGATTACATTATACAGAGATATTTAGAAAACCTATAATGCCTGTTTATATCTCTTATCTATATTTTTTTATAGTTAATGTAATACTAATAATATTATGTTTAAAGTTAATTAAAAACTATAATATTTCTAACATAAAGGATGATGAGTAATATGGAAATAATTAAATTAGAAAATGTATCATTAAAAATAAAGAAGGATATAATTTTAGATAAGATAAATGTAAACTTTGAAAAAGGAAAAATACATGGATTAATAGGGAGAAATGGCTCTGGAAAAACTATGCTTATGAAATGTATTTGTGGCTTTGTAAAAGTAACAAGTGGACAAGTTATTGTAGATAATAAAGTTGTAGGAAAAGACTGTGACTTTCCAGATAATATTGGAGTAATAATTGAAACACCAGGATTTATTCCTTATTATAGTGGATTTAGAAATTTAAAATTACTAGCAAAAATAAATAATAAAATAACAGATGATGATATAAAAAGAGCTATGGAAAGTGTAGGGTTAAATCCAATCCTAAAAAGA
>JALFQD010000401.1 GCA_022785265.1 Clostridium sp.
AATCCTAATTGCTTTTCAAGAAACCTTAATTGGATTTGTTTCAATTCCTTATAGGTATCTCTAATATCATATTACTATATCCATGCTTAAAGTAAATAATTGCTCGTTTCAATTCCTTAAAGGTATCTCTAATATTCTATCTTTAAATAGCTTATATTCCTATCCTCTTCATGTTTCAATTCCTTATAGGTATCTCTAATATCAGCATTAATTGCAATACCGCAAGCCTTGTTTTCTATGTTTCAATTCCTTATAGGTATCTCTAATATGGTTCACTCTTTGTACGCACGAAAGTTTTATTATTGTTTCAATTCCTTATAGGTATCTCTAATATCCATTTCATTATCATAATATCACACTTTTTCATTTTAGTACATAAATAAAAAAAATTCTATATTTTTATCTTTTCTTGAATATAAGCCAAAAAATTTAAAGTCCATCTCCTAGGTTTTTTGCATTATCTATGGTGGACAAAAAAAGAGTTAATAAGAACTTATGGCTTTGTTCTTATTAACTCAAAGTTTTAGTATTTTTTTATTTTCTATTTATTATAGAATAACATCTTGTGAATTTTTTTCAACTCCTATTACTTGGCGTTTTGAATAATTTAGACTATTAAATCTATATATTATTACAGAATCTGAGTGTATATCTATTACTTTTTTCATTTCAATCATAAGTTTTTTTAAATTAGCTTCTCCTATATCTCCTTCAAAAACAGAGTTTTGAACCCATGTAAGGTACTTTCTACATGTTTTGAGTGCTTTAGCAACTCTTTTTTCTTGTACATCATAAACTAGTATTACAAACATTTACCACTTCATCACAAATCCTTTATATTCTTTCTCTTCTGTTATAAGTTTTTGAAGTTTATATAGTTCCAGTCTAATTATTCTTTTATAGCTTACAGTTGTACCTATTTCTTTATGATTGATTGTTGTTAGTAATTTTTTGTTATATTCTTCCACAAATTTCTTTCTTCCTGAATCTTTAAGAAGAATTCCTCCATAATTATCATCAAAGTCTTTAGCTGTTATTATTTTTTTGTTTAATACTGAGAATATTACTCTATCTACTATTATAGGTTTAAAAATTTCTGCAACATCTAGATTTAATGTAAATTTTCTGTTGTTTGTTGAGTGTAAATATCCTATTCTTGGGTCTAAATTGGTTTTATAAATCTCGCTTAAAACTGAAGTATACATCATAGAGTTTCCAAAGCTTATAAGGGCATTTAGCTTGTCCTTTGGAGGTCTTTTGCTTCTTACTGTAAATTTAAAATCTTCATTTTCTAATATTATATTGAAAGCTTTGTAATATTTTTCTCTTATGTTTCCTTCATATGCCATTATTTCATTAGTTGTTTTGCTATTTTTAAGTTGACTTAGTTTTTCATTAATATCACTTATATATTCATCTAAGTTCTTTCCTTTTTTTCTATAATATTTAAGTACTACTATCATATTTAATATGGCTGTTTCTATTATCTGCTTTGCTATGCTAATTCTTTTTTCTTCATTTAAATAGTTTTCTGCTTGTTTTAATATTACATATCCTGAATTTAAATGTTCCCTTGGATAAAAGCTTCCTGTATAGTATTCATAGTAATTAAAGAAGTGAATCATTATTCCTTTTTGTGATGCATAGTCTAAAAATCGTTTATTTATATCTATTTCTCCAAAAATCCATATTGTGTCAAGTTCCTCTATTGGAAGATATTTTTTCTTTCCTCCACTTGAAAAATAAAATGTATTATCTTTTCTTTTTAATTCTCCATCATTAAATATATAAATATCTTTTTTCATATTTTCACCTACCTTAATAATTTATGAATAACAATATTCTCTATAGCCACAATTCTTGCAAAAATTTATTTTCTTTAATTCAGGAGGTATATCTTTTTCTTGTATCTCCTCTATTTCTTTTATAATATCTTTTAGCTCCTCTTCTAGCTCTTTAGTTAAAATTACCTTTGTCCTCTTTTTTTCTTCTGGATATAAAAGAACTCCTTCTGCATTTATGCCACTATCTTTTAGTACAAATAGATAATATGCCAATTGATATTTAGAGGCATTTTCATATTTTGATGTTTTTTTGGTTTCTCCAATAACTAGCTTATCCTCATTTTCAAATACTACATCAAACTTTACATTTCCAAAAAGAACTTCTTTTTCCTTTCTTTGATAACTATTTTCATGAATAAATCTTCCTAAATCTATGTTTTCATCCATTTGGTCTGGTAAAATATTTTTGCTCATAAGCCACACTTCTCTTTTGCATATTTTATAAAACCATACAAGTGTTCCATTAGCCCCCATTATATTACACCTCTTTTATATTCAAATAATTTTAAAATATATTCTGCTTAGCAATTTATAAAGCCCTGTAAAATCAAGCTTTAAGTTATATAAATGTAAAGTTTTCAAATAAAAATGTAAAAAAATCTTATATTTAAATATATAAAATTTACTTAAAATTATACAAAATATAAATCAAGAATCTAAAATAATCTTTAAATTAAGAAAATACAACTAAAATATCATATACTCCTCTTCATCTTCTCTTTTAAAGCCAATATCGTCAAAATAATACTCTTCACAACCTTCTTTTGGAAGTGAAAGTATGATATCTTCTTTGTTAACATTTATTCTTGATGCATATTTATATGGAATAGATAAAGTATAATCATTAAACTTTGCTCTTATTTTTAATTGTCTTTTTCTTCTATTTTCTAAGTCTTTATCCTTTATTAAATCAATAAACTCTAAATAAACCTGCTCTGCCTCTTCATTAATTCTAAAAAATACATCTACATAATTCCCTTTTTCCTCTATTAATGAAAATTTACTTATTGTATATTCATCTTCTCCTGTAAAATTAAGAAGGTTTATAGATTCAATAAACTTTTTAGAAACATCCTTATTTTTATTCTCCTCAGCCTTTAAAAAGTATTTTTCTATTAAATCTAAATACTGTGATTCCTCTATTTCTTTATATTCATTTAATATTTCCTTAGAAATCATAATCTGCATTTTTCCATATACCATATCTCCATAAAGTCTTTCTTTAGAATTGCATATATTAACAACATTAACCTCTCCACAGGCTTTTTTATTATGTCTATTACATCTTCCAGCAGCTTGTATTATTGAATCTATTGGTGCTATGTCTCTTATTACATTATCAAAATCAAAGTCAACACCTGCTTCTACGACCTGTGTTGAAATGACAATAAGTTTTTCACCTAACTTTAATTTATCCTCTATTTCTTTTATTTTTTCTTTTCTGTGAATAGGAAGAATATTTGTTGATAAATACATTACTTCTCTAGGAATATCTTCTAATTTTTTATATATTTCAAGAGATTCCCCTATGGTATTACATATTATAAGATAAGATTCATCCTTAATTTCTTCTATAAAATCATCAATAAATTCATCTATTGTCACTTTATTAGGATTATAGTTTATTTTTGTTCTATTAAAATATGAAAAATATTTTTTATAATCTGATAAAAGCTCATGACCATCATTTAATAAAATAGGCTTAGTTGCTGTCATTGTTATTATTCTACAATCTAACTCTTCAACAGCTTTTCTTAATATAAAATCAACAAGTCCTAGGTATTTCAAATCTATTGCTTGTACCTCATCTAATAATATTATAGAATGGTTAAAGGCAGAAAACTTTTTTAACATTCTGTTTTTATTGCTTATAAGAGTTTCCAAAAGTTGAACAAAAGTAGTTACAATAATTGATGAGGACCAATTTTCAATAAGTAATTCTGCCTTAAGTATATCTATATCGCTTTTTTCTGATTTATAATCCTTATCTGTCAAAGAATGATGTTTTATTATATATTCACTTGATACTTCATCAAAATTTTCAACAGAATCACTTATCAAATTGTATATTACATCATAATTTTGATTTATTATTGATGTAAAAGGTAAAGCATAAATTATTCTTCTGTTATCT
>JALFQD010000025.1 GCA_022785265.1 Clostridium sp.
ATAAAGAAGGATTTAAAGAAAGTGAAATTGAAAAAATATTTTATAAAAATGTATTAAGATTTATGATAGAAAATCTAAGATAAAGGAAAGAATATTATGGGAAAATTATTAGGAAAAACAGCTCTTATTACAGGAGCTTCAAGAGGAATTGGAAGAGCAATTGCAGTAGAATTTGCAAAGGAAGGAGCAAATATTGTAATAAACTATTCAAAAGATGATATGGGAGCAGAAGAAACTTTAAAGATTCTTGAAAATATAGGTATTGTGGCATACAAAATAAAAGAAGATGTATCTTCTTTTGAGGGAGCAAAAAAAATTATAGATTTTACTTTAAAATGTTTTGGAAAAATAGATATTTTAGTTAATAATGCAGCTAAAAGCACAATAGGATTGTTTATGGATTCTTCTAAGGAGGAAATTGAAGGAATTTTAAATACAAATCTTTTAGGACCTTTATATTTATCTAAAATCGCAATACCTCATATGATTAATAGAAAAGGTGTTATACTTAATATATCTTCAATGTGGGGAGAAGTTGGAGCTTCTTGTGAAGTCTTATATTCTACATCAAAAGGCGGAATAAATCTTTTTACAAAAGCCTTAGCAAAAGAAATGGCACCTTCAAATATAAGAGTTAATGCAATTGCTCCAGGAGTAATAGACACGTCAATGAATTCATTTTTAAGCAAAGAAGATAGAGAAAATTTAGAAGAAGAAATACCATTTGGAAGGTTTGGCTCCCCAGAAGAAATAGGAAAGATAGCAGTCTTTTTATGCAGTGAAGACTCTTCCTATATAACAGGACAAATAATAAGAGCAGATGGAGGCTATATTTAAATTCCCTTAGTTAAGCGATGAGATTATTGCACAAACAGAAAAATAAATGTAATAATATTTAATTGTGTTTATTAAAATCCTAGGTTCATTATTTTATGAAACAGTGACTTGGAGCCAACAGGACAAAACAGCTGAATAACATAATGAACCTAGGATTATTGCATTCACTATAATGAAACTATAGGCATATAAATTGCAAATTCAACTCCATTTTCTATATTTTTAAAAGAATACTCAAATCCATGAAGTTGAAGTAGATTTTTTACTATTGAAAGGCCAAGCCCTGTAGAGTTATTTTTTCTCTGACGAGATTTATCAACCTTATAAAATTTATCAAATAGCTTATCAATTTGACTGTCATCTATATGAGTTCCTGTATTAACAACAGAAAGCCTATATTTATCATCCTCTTCATGTATCTCAATTATAATCTTTTCCTTTGGAGGAGTATATTTTAAAGCATTTGTAATAAGATTTGTTAAAATTTGTTCCATTTGAAAAGTATCTGCATGAATATATGAGTACTCTGTATTTTCAATAAATTCTAAGGTTAACTCTCTTTCTTGAGCATCTAAAGTATGTTTACGAACTAGGTTTTTAATTAATCTATTTACATTAAATACTTCAAATTTTGGCTTTAATGCACCAGATTCTAACCTTGAAAGTTCTAACATATTAGAAACAAGCACGCTCATTTTTTTAGACTCATCAATAATTGTATCTAAATAAACTTTAGCATCCTCGCCTTTAACTATACCATCTCTAAGTCCCTCTGCATATCCTTCTATAATTCCAATTGGAGTTTTTAATTCATGGCTTACATCAGCTGTGAATTCTTTTCTCATAAGCTCAAGATTTCTTTCTTTTTCAATATCTTTTTCAAGCTGTTGATTTTTTCTCTTTAAGTCCTTTAAAGCACCATCTAAATTCTCTGATAAAAAGTTTAAGGTTTCAGCTAAGTTACCAACTTCATCATTTCTATTCATCTCGCACTTTTCAGAAAAGTCCATTTTAGCCATCTTTTTAGCAACTTTATTAAGCTTCACAAGAGGTTTAGAAATCAAATCTGAATACATAGATGACAATAAAAGAGCAACTAAAAAGAATCCTACAAAAATATATACATAAAATTCCTTTATAACAGATGTTGCCTCTTTTACTGGTTGAACAGAAGCTACTGCAATCACTATGGTATCATTTGTAGAGTTAGTGGACATAGGAGCAATTATAGCATAACCTTTAGAAGTGGTATGCGAGTTGTTAAAAACCTTGCTTATTGTATTTCCAGAAGAAATTACAGATTTTATAAGGTTTTTATCACTTGCAATATTATTAATTATATTTTTAAAATATGAATTAGATAGAAAATCATCTTCATCATCATTTAAAGGAGCAGAATCTAAGCTTCTGTATTCTCCAGTTGATGGATAATATAAAGCAAGCTTAGAATTTGTTTCTATTTCAAAATCTTGCATAGCTCTTGCAGAAGTATATTTATATGCATATAATTCTTTAAATCTATTTACACTACTAATTAAGTTTTCAATTTTCTTTGATTCATAGAATGTTTGGAAGAAAGCTATTTGAAAAGATATTGTAATAGACATAAGTCCAAGAAGAAGAAGCATAGTAATAAAAAATATTTTCCTTGATAGTTTTATAGTTTTTTTCTTTGATTTTGTAAACATTATTATTTCACCTCAAACTTATAGCCACTTCCCCTAACAGTTACAATATAATTTGCTTTATCTAAAAGCTTTTCCCTAAGTCTCTTTACATTAGTATCTACAGTTCTTATATCCCCATAATAATCTAGTCCCCATACATTATCTAAAATAGTATCTCTGCTTAAGGCAACACCTTCATTATCTATAAGGTAAACTAAAAGCTCATATTCCTTAGGAGAAAGTGAAAGAACTTCACTATTAATCTTTACTTCTCTAGAAAGCTTATTTATTGATAAACCATTAAATTCTTGAGTGCTTGAATCAACATTTTCTATTGTCCTTTTTAAAAGAGCCTTTACCTTTGCAACTAAAACATTTGGGCTAAAAGGCTTAGTCATATAGTCATCTGCACCATAATCATATCCTTGAAGTTTATCTTCTTCTTGCCCTTTTGCAGTTAATAAAAT
>JALFQD010000030.1 GCA_022785265.1 Clostridium sp.
ATGAAATATAGAGCACTTTCAAGTATATTTTATAGTGATAATAGTAAGTATTTAAAGATATATGAAAATAGATATAATAGTGAATCTACTTATAGGTTTAATATTAAAATAAATGGATACAATGCTTTTTTAGTCATTAACCATGATATATTACAGCGTATTGAAACTATAATGGAATTAGATTGTAATTTGCTAAAAAGAATGAATAGTTTACCTAAGATAGCATTAAAGCAATACACTAAAAAATGTTTAATAGATGAAATAAAGATGACAAATGAAATAGAAGGCGTAGCAAGTACAAGAAAAGAAATAAATGAAATTTTAAATGATAAAGTTAATAATCAAAAAAGAAGATTATATGGCTTGGTTAAGAAATATGAATTATTAAAAGAAGAACATATAAATCTTTTTGACTGTAAGGATATAAGAAAATTATATGATGAATTAGTTTTAAAAGAAGTAATAGAGGAAGAACCTAAAAATCAACCTGATGGAAGTATTTTTAGGGCTAACGAAGTTTATGTTCAAAATTCTTATGGAAAAATAATTCATAAAGGTGTTTATCCCGAAAGTGAATTAATTACCTGTATGACTGATGCTTTAAGTATTTTAAATAATGATGATTATAATTTTTTAATAAGAATTGCAGTTTTTCATTATATTTTTGGTTATATACACCCTTTTTATGATGGAAATGGAAGAATGAGCAGATTTATAAACAGTTATTTATTATCACAAAAGCTACAATATTTAGTTTCATATAAAATATCAAATACAATAAAAGAAAATATTAGTTCATATGATAAAAGTTTTAAGGAAGCTAATGATGAAAAAAATAGAGGAGAATTAACTATTTTTGTGATAAAGTTTTTTGATATTATAATTAAGTTATTAGAGGACTTGTGTCAATCTTTAGATGAGGGATACAATAAACTTAACTTTTTTAAAGACAAGATTATAGAACATTATGCTAACAATAATAAAAAATCTGAAATATTATATATCCTAGTGCAGAATACTCTTTTTGGAGAAGAAGGATTAAGCGTTGAAGAGTTATATTCGGTATCAAATTTAGGAAAGTCTAAAATCAGAACTTTTTTAAGGGAATTAGAAGATGAAGGAATGTTATATGTAACTAAGGATGGTAAAAAAAATCTTTATGATGTAAATTTAAATACAATGAGCAATTTAAGTTAATTAAATAACAAATAAGTGTGAAAAATAAGTAATAATTATATTAATAATCACTAAAAAATAATTTTTTTGTGAATATTAATAGTAATTAAATAAAAAACTCACAGTTTTTCGAAAAAACTGTGAGTTTTTTATTTTAAATGGTATATAATATAACTAAAAGTGAAAATATAATGTAAGAAGGAAGTGAAAAAAGTGAAACCATATCAAGCTAAAAAATTGCCAATAGAATATAAATTAGATAAAGAATTATTGAAATTGATAGCAGAAGCTAATAAAAAATATGGAGAGTATAAATCTTTATTAAATACTCTTGAATTTGATTCAAAATATTTCTTAGATTCTGTTTTATTAAATGAAAGCTATAAATCAACGCAAATAGAAGGTACTCAAATATCACAAGATGAGATGTATTATTTAAAATATTTAGAAAAGACAGATGATAACTTAGAAATACAGAATTTAAAGAAAGCAATAGAATTTGCTTATAGAGAGTTAAGTAAAGGAAAAAAAATTAATATGTATTTAGTTAATGAAATGCATAGAATTCTTTTAAATAGTGTTAGAGGGGCAGAAAGAATGCCAGGACAAATAAGAACAACACAAAATTGGATTGGAACAAGAGGACTTGGAATAGAAAGGGCTATTTTTATTCCACCACCACCAGAAGAAGTTCCTGAGTTACTAGAAAATCTATTTGAATATATGAATGACGAATTTATTGACCCTATTTTTGTAAATGTAGCAATATCACATGCACAATTTGAAACTATTCATGCATATAAAGATGGTAATGGAAGGCTTGGAAGAGCTTTAATTCCTGTACAAATGGCAATGTTAGAAGAGGAAAGACCTATATTATATTTATCAGAAATTATAGAATTATATAAACCATCATACCAACGTAGTCTAATGGAAAGTAGACGTGGCAATGTAACTGGGTTTATTAAATTTTTTCTTCAATGTGTTATTGACCAGTGTACCTCTTATATAAATAAAATAAATCGTATTAAAGATATATATAGGGAGGATATGAAAGCAATAGAATGCATTAAAGGTAATACAGTATATCGTATTATGCCTGTAATTATGCGACAAATTGTATTTACTAAAAAAGAAGTAGAAAATGAATCTGGAGTTTCTGTTAATTCTGTTTCTAAAATTATTAATAAGCTAGTAGATATGAAGATTTTAATAAAAGATAGTTCTATTGTAAAAAAAGGTTATAGATATCAAAGAATTTATGATGTATTTGTTGATAGAAATAATAACTATTAATAGATGAATAACATTAAAAAATCTATAAATTTAAAGAGGGAGAAGTATGGATATTAATTATGTAAAAAGTAAAATTTATAATGGAATGCCTTTTAGTAAGCCGAGAGTGAAAAGTAATATCATAAAAGTAACAAATGATGGATTTACTTATGAAATAGGAAAAAACGGAAATAATAAAAAAGTTACATTTAGAGAAGTTGAGGGAGCCATAGAAAAGATAGAACAAACAGGTTCATTTGATAGAAGTTGGTATGAAGAAACTTTTCCAAGAGAAGCAAAAAGTAATCCTTGTAATTTTACTAGTATAGGTGGAGTTCTTCAAGAATTAGGATATGTTAAATATGTTGATAATAAATATATTAAATTAGATAAATAGGTAAAGGAATTATTTTTAAGTAAAGTTGTGGATAATTTATGTATTTTGGAGATGCTTTGTATCTCCTTTTATTATGCAAAAAAATATTTGACAAAAAATAGAAAGCAAGATATACTATGACTATAAAAAATAAATAGTCATAGAGGTAATTAATTTGGGAAAAGCATTTAGTGAAGAGGAAAATAAAAAAAATAAAAAAAGATTAAAAGAACAGGGAAGAAAATTAGCATCTCAAAATGGTTTTAAAAACACTTCCATAGATGAGCTTGTAAAAATATGTGGAATAGCTAAAGGGCAATTTTATAGATATTATGAAACAAAGGAATTGTTTTTTCTTGAAGTTAGAAATGAGGTTGTAAAAGAGGTTCATGAAATAATAGCCTTAGGTTTTCAAAAACAGCCATTAACAAAAGAAATTATTGTTGATAACTTTTGTGAATTATTTAAGATTATAAAAAAGCCAGAATATAAGGTGTTTTTTGATTATGATGAAATACAATATTTGTTTAGAAAACTACCAAAGGATAAAGTAAATGAAGACTTTACAAATGATTCTATGGTAGTTGATAGCATAGTAGCTATGGTTACTCAATCTGTTCACTTTTCAGAGAAGGATAGAAATGTACTTACAGGAATAATACGTTCTATATTTTTAATAAATAATAATATTGAAATTATAGGAGAAGAATTTATGGAAGATATAATGAAATATCATATTGAGAGCATGGTGAATTTTGTTCATAACAAAATTAATGAGTATAAAAGAAAGGATGAATTTAAATGAAGAAAGCATTATTAGTTATAGATTTACAAGAAGAATATTTTGAAAATCAAGATTCTTTTAAGAATCAATTTAAGTTAGATATGTCCAACTTTCATCAAAGAACCTTTAAGAGTGTAGATGAATATATGAATAGTGTAAATAAAATTATTGAAAAAGAACAAAGCTTAGGAACAGAAATAATATACATACAAGAAGTTTTACCTAACAAAGTATTCTTTAGAAAATTTTTTGGTCATTCTATAGAAGGAACACCAGGTGTTGAATTGCATCATAGTTTAAAGAAGGTTAATGATACTATTTTTACTAAGGCTTTTGGAGATGCCTTTACTAATAGAAAGCTTAAAAAGTATCTTAAAGAGAATGGAATAGAAGAAATTTATATTGTTGGTTGTGATTCAACTAAGTGTGCATCTTTTACTGCTAAGGGAGCTATAAAAAATGGTATTAAGGTATCTATGTTTATAGATGGAATATTTACTTTTTGTCCTCAAGATGTTGAAAAAACAGAAAAAGAGCTTGAAGGTTTAGGTGTTCAGTATATTTAAAAATATTTAAAATTCAATGAATATAAATATTAATATATGATATAATAATAATTAACTTTAGATTTATTAACTCGTAAGTAAATAAATCTAAAGTTAATAATTTTAAGGAGAATTTTATGTTTATTGGAAGAGAATATGAATTAAACACATTAAATAAGCTATATGCTAAAGAAAACTTTCAATTTGTTGTTATGTATGGAAGAAGAAGAGTTGGTAAAACAACGTTATTAAGTGAGTTTTGTAAAGATAAGCCTTCAATTTTTTTTGTGGCTGAAGAATATAACAATACAGTATCATTAAAAAATTTTTCTAAGCAGATATTAGAATATTTTAATATGACTGATTTTTTATCATCATTTGAATCTTGGCAAAAAGCATTTATGTTTTTAAATAATCAAGCTAAAGAAAAACAGCTAGTATTAGTTATGGATGAATTTCCTTATTTAGTTCAATCAAACAATACACTTCCTTCATTAATGCAGAATTTAATAGACCACTATCTTAAGGAAACTAAGCTTTTTATAATAGTATGTGGTTCATCTATGAGTTTTATGGAAAAGGAAGTATTAAGCTATAAAAGTCCATTATATGGAAGAAGAACAGCTCAAATGCTTATAGAGCCTTTTAATTTTTATAATAGCTCAAAATTTTTCCCAAATTATTCTTTTGAAGATAGAGTTACAGCTTATGGTGTTTTAGGAGGAATACCTCAATATTTAGAGAAATTTAATCCTAAATATTCTATAGAAGAGAATATAAAAGAAGAATTATTAGATAAATCTAGTTATCTTTATGAAGAGCCTAAAAACTTATTAAAGCAAGAATTAAGAGAGCCAGCAGTTTATAATTCAATAATTGAGGCTATTGCAAAAGGATATACTAAGTTAAATGAAATTTCTACCAAAATAGGAGAAGAAAAAGGAAAATGTTCTAAATATATATCTTCACTTCAAGACCTTCATATAGTATTTAAAGAGACATCTATTATGGAAAAAGAAAATTCAAGAAAAACAATATATAAAATTAATGATAATTTATTTAAATTTTATTATAGCTTTATATTTTCAAATAAGTCATTAATTGAGCAACACATGTCAGATTATTTATATGATAATAAAATAAAACAAGGAATTCCTAAATATTTAGGTGAGATATTTGAAAATATTTGTTTAGAATTTTTAATGCTTGAAAATAAAAACTTACAATTACCATTTATATTTAATAAAGCAGGCAGATGGTGGGGAAACAATTCAAAAACAAAATCTCAAGATGAGATAGATATTGTTGCAATTAATGAAGATTCAATAATTTATGGCGAGTGTAAGTGGAGAAATGAAAAGCTTAATATGGAAGTGGTAAATTCATTAATAGAAAAATCTAACAATGGAGTATTTAATAAATTTGTTAATAAATATTATGCCTTCTTTTCTAAAAGCGGATTTGCAGATAGTGTTGTAAAATTCTCAGAAGAAAATAAAAATATTATTTTATATGATTCTAAGAATATTGATAAATACAATAATTTTTAATGATATAGAAAAACTGTTGTTCACAATAAAATTTGCTTGTGAACAACAGTTTTTTTATTTTTTAGGAAATTATATTAATTGAATAATTTTGGATAACTTGCTAAGTTAATAATAAAGCTTAATAAAAGAAACAAGTTTAAGAATTTCCTTTCCTTTAGTTAGAGCATAGTGAATATATTATTTTGTACTGACTTGGAGCTTGTCGACGGAAGAGCAAAATAATATATTCACTATGCTTTTTTTATAGTTTTTCGTTTTTCTTTAGTTCAATAATCTTTGCCATAATTAATTGAGCAAATATGTTGCAACCATCATCTTTAGGATGAATATTATCTTCAATAAAGAATTCAGGTCTAGTTTTCATGTGACTATGCCAGTCCACTAAATATGTATTTTCATGAGTACTTATAAAGTTCATGATTGAATTATTTCTTTCTGCTTCTTGTTGTTGAAAAGGAAGAACTATGTTTACTAATAATACTGGCTTACCATCAGCAGAATTATAAATTTGTTCAAGTGCATTAATATCAATTCCATTACTAGCATTTGTTCCTAGTGCCAAAACAACAGCATCACCAACAAGATTTTGTGACTTTAATGAATTAAATATATCTACAGATTCAGTAAGCTGCCTACATCCCTCTGCATCTATTGTTGCAGCAGGCATATAATCATATAAGGAATTAATAGATATTGTACTTAAAGAATCTCCAATAAGACAAAACTTTAAATTTCTATATTTAATATAATCATCAGTATTAATAATACTTTCATTACCAATCATGTTATTAATTCTATTTATACTATCTAAGACTTCTGTTAATTTTGGGTCATCCACTACATTTGAAACAGGGTCTTCTTCTTGAGGTTTAGCAGTTAGTATTTCGTTTGAGGTTATTGTTTCACTTGGAGTTACTGTTGTAGTTTCTGCCTCTTTAGCTTGTTCTAATTTTTGAGCATTAAGTTTATCTTGAATTTCCTTTTCTTTATTTGCTAATTCTTCTTTGAAGTTATTTAGTTCACCTAATTTTTCATTTTCACTTGCAAGTATATTATATGGAAATGCTATAATAACTAACATTATAGATACAATAGCTGGAATGAAAACTTTATTTCGCCATTTCTTTTGAGAAAGTCTTTCTGTAAGGTTATAAGAAATATTTGATATTATAAATGTAAGAATAATAAATATAACAGAAAAACTAACAAATGAAATATTATAATGAGCTAATTTTTTTTCTAAAATTTTAAGTATTGGATAGTGCCATAAATAAATAGAATAACTACGAGAAGCTAAGTATTTAAATGGCTTACAAGATAAAATCTTGTATATTAATGTATTATTAGTATGTAATAGCAATAAAAATAAAGCTATAATAAAAGAATAAATTGTAAATCCAAAATAAAATGTAAAAGAATTAGATTGCCAATAAAACATTGGAACAATAATCATAATTAAAAGAATTAATGAAATAATATTTTTAATAACTACATTAAGTTTAAATTTTATTGTTTTAGTTAATATAGCAGCAATCATTCCAAAAAGAAATGATACAAGTCTTGTCTCAAAACTATAATAAGCACGAGAAGGATCACTTCCAGGGCTATATATAAAAAACATAGAAGCAATAGAACATAGTGATAATACTAAAAATAAAGAAGTCCAACTTCCAGATTTTTTATTTTTGAAAAATGGATAAACCAATAAATAGAATACTAAATAAAACTGCATTTCTAAAGATAATGCCCAAATATGAGTAATTGGTTTTAAAAATCCAAAACTTTCAAAGTAAGACTCACCAGTTATAATTTGTGCTATATTATTAAAACCAAAGATACTTCCTATTGCCTGCCATCTTAAAGATTTCAAAAATTGAGGATAAAAAGCAGCCATAATTATTACTATAATCATTACCATAAATATTAAAGGAGGAAGCAACTTTTTAAATCGTTTTAATAATTGTGTAATTGGGGAAGGTTTTTTATTATTATTAAATGATATTGTTTTTCTCATAGTTAGATATCCTGCCATTACAAAGAATATAACAACCCCAAGAAATCCACCAGGCAGAGTATCTGGCATTAAGTGATAAAAGATAATTCCTAGTAAAGCAATACTTCTTAA
>JALFQD010000035.1 GCA_022785265.1 Clostridium sp.
GAAGAAGTCCAATTAACTCCTTCCTTACATTCAATAATATCAGTATATTCTGGTATTAAACCTTGTAACTTATCTTTCTTTAACATTTCGATAACAACGATATTTTCTGCTATAACTATATATCCTCCTAAATCTTTCTCTATATCTCTATTAGCTCCATAATTTTCACCTAATACATTAATGACGTCTAAAACATTACTGATTACTTCTATAGGATATCCTTTTAATTGATTTTTTAAATAAACCTTTTTCATTATAAATTTCTCCCTTCTAAGAAAGTAAAAAACTTTTACTTGTATACATAAATACAAGTAAAAGTTTGTTTTTCTAAGTTAATAATATATATTTAATTTATCTTTTAATACAGTAATTAACCTAATTCTAATATTGTAATTTAAAAGTGTTTTTGAAGATTTCTACAAAAAATTTACGAACCTTCTTGTATTGTTCAATCAAATTATCTTCATTTTTAATCCCTTATATTCATGATATTTTTTTATCCATTATCATAGAAATAATATATAACACTAATACTGGTGCTACTAATAATGAAGTACATACTATACCAATACTTACTGAAATATTTGTAGCTATGATTCCTATAATCGGTCCACCTAAAATTTGACCTAAGGAATTCATTTGTCCATTTATAGAAAGCACAGTAGCTCTAGAATTATCATCTATATGCCCATTTAACCACGCACTGAATATAGGTTCATTTATAATTCTAAAGGTATTTGTTGCCAAATAAGCTATTAACATTAAACTAAAGTTTCTTGTAAGAGCAAATATCAACATAGACGATATATAAAGTATATTTATGCATAATAATAGTTTTCCATTTTTCCTATTATCCTCATTCTTAAGATTCTTTGCCATAAAATGCATTACTATGAAGCTCAATATCATTCCTAAAATTCCAAAAATTCCAAACCAAGTCACTGAACTAAGGTTTCCAAGTTTAGGAAGTGTAGTATCTTGTAAAAAATGCGCATTAGAAAGTCTATCATAACCTTCACTTGATAATCCATAAAATAAAGTTACTGCAAGTAAAATCATAATTATAGATTTACTTTTTACAAATTTAAGACCAGATTTAAATGTATATACCATCTTTTTGAATGTATTTAAATCCCCAGGAGCAGATGGTTTAAAATTATTTTCTGGCATATATAACCATAAAAATAATGCAAGAATTATAAATAAAACTCCACTAACTATAATAGGAAGCCTTACAGAGAAATTAGCTATTACAGTGCTTAGTACTATTCCAATAAATGCTCCTATCTGCCCTGCTTGTGCTCCCTTTATATAAATTTCATCTAAATCTTTATTCTTCTCTTCTTCCGCAATCCAAGCTTCAAGCGAGCCACTGATAAAAGTAGACCCTAATCCCCATACAATCTGTGCTACAAGTACGAAAATAAAACTAGAAATAGAACCTTCTAAAATAAATCCCACTCCTGTTAAAACTCCCCCAATAACAATAGATAGTTTACGACTATACACATCTGCAACTATACCTGTAGGAATTTCAAATATAAAGCATGCTAATTCCAAAGTAGTTCCAACAAGTATAAGCTGAAGTGGATTTAAATGAACTATTTCAATGTGATACACTATCATAACTGTAGCTACTAACGAAAAACACATTGCTGTAATAGCTGAAAATAATAAATAAGTTTTATATGCTGAAAGTTTATTAACCATTAATCATCACCATCCTAGTATTTCTTAAAAAATTTGTTTGTTTTTCATAATCTTCATATTTAAATATATAAATCATCAAAATAATCTCCTTAAACAAAAAAAGCTGTAAATGAACATAATTCACTTACAGCCTCATAATCATATAACCTAAATACAAACATAAAATATAGAACTTTAATTATATAACTTATGATTAAGCTATTCAAATTAAAATCTTATACCATATCTATATATAGCAAAAATAGACATAAAAATACCGTGTTTAGAACACGGTTTTCCTATCCTGCAAATAAAGATGTAACATGCTCATTATAATACTAATTATTTTTAGAGTACACAAATAAACATGGTAATATCAATATTATCAATAATTGATTCTACCACAAATAAACCTTGAGTTATTCAAGATTTTTCATATACTTTTAAAAATAATCCTTATTCAGTTAATTTAATTAAAAATTACCTCTTTGCCGCATATTTACAACACCTTTACATTTATATTTTTTATGCTTATATTTTAGTATAATTATATTATATATAATTATAAAAATTTTTTCAATGCTATAGATTCTGAAAAACAAATTCTAATTTTCTCAAGTAGTGAAAAATGAAGAATCTATAAATAAAATTAAAATACCCAACAAAAATTCAAACTTTAGATTTTTGTAAGTTTCATTGCAAAAATTAAAGCACACCTATCGTCCATTTATATATCCAATTCTATCCAAAACCTCATTTATTTATGATACGGTTCATTATTAATGAT
>JALFQD010000123.1 GCA_022785265.1 Clostridium sp.
CCAGATATGGCAATTGTAGATGCTGAACTTATGATGAGTATGCCAAAGGGTCTTACTGCAGCTTCAGGAATAGATGCTCTTGTTCATGCAATAGAAGCTTATGTATCAGTTATGGCTTCAGAGTATACAAATGGCTTAGCACTTGAAGCTATAAGACTTATATTTAAATATCTTCCACAAGCTTATGAAGAGGGAACAACAAATGTTAAAGCAAGAGAAAAGATGGCACATGCATCTTCTATGGCAGGAATGGCCTTTGCAAATGCATTTTTAGGAATATGCCATTCTATGGCTCATAAATTAGGAGCTTTTCATCATCTTCCACATGGAATAGCAAATGCACTTTTGATTGATGAAGTAATAAGATATAATGCAACAGATGCTCCAAGAAAGCAAGCTGCTTTTCCACAATATAAATATCCAAATGCAGCATGGAGGTATGCAAGAATTGCAGATTATCTAAATTTAGGTGGAAATAGCGAAGAAGAAAAAGTTGAACTTTTAATTAAAGAAATAGATAAGCTTAAGAAAAAGATTGGAATATTAGATTATATTTCTGATTATGGAGTAACTGAAGATAAATTTAATGAAACTTTAGATGAAATGGTAGAGCAAGCATTTGATGACCAATGTACAGCTGCAAATCCAAGATATCCATTAATGAGTGAAATAAAAGAAATGTATTTAAAAGCTTACAAATAAAAAATTTTTTTCATAAAGCTGTTTCAATGAGGAATATTCTTGATGAAACAGCTTTTATTCTAAAGAAATATTGTATAAAATTTTTATTATATGAAATACTAAGTTTTGTTAAGTAAGGAAAGTGATAATATGAATTTAAGTGAAATTTTTATTAACATAGAGGAACATTTACTAAAGGATGAAAAGCCATCAATATATCTTAATATAATGAAAAATAGAGGTCTTTTAGATAAAGTACCATTCCTATGGCTTAAAAGACTTGAAAAAGTACAACAGTCACCAGAACACCATCCAGAAGGAGATGTATGGAATCATACTATGATGGTTGTAGATAAAGGAGTAGAATTTAGAGAAAAAGCAGAGGATAAAAGAGCTTTTATGTGGGCATTATTATTACATGATATAGGAAAATTTACTACAACCAAGCTTATAAATGGAAGATGGACTTCATATGACCATGATAAGGAAGGAGAAAAGGAAGCTGAAAAATTTTTAAGATATTTTACAAACAATGAAAATTTCATTTTAAAAACTAAAAAGCTTGTAAGGTATCATATGCATTTATTGTTTTTAAACAAAAATATGCCTTTTTCAGATGAAAAGGGATTAATAAAAAATGTAGATATTAATGATATTTCATTAGTATTTTTAAGTGATAGAACAGGACGAGGAGGAATAACAAAAAAGAAAGAAAAAGATATAGAAAGTCAGGTTAGTAAGTTCCATAAAAAATATTCAAAGATAGAAATCGTTGACAAATAATTGTAAAAAAAATATAATTTAAGAGAAATTTTTATTGGAGGATGGGAGCATGGAGAAGTTTTATGGGGAGTTTGGAGGACAATTTGTTCCACCAGCAGTATTAGAAGCATTAAATCAATTAGAAGAGGCTTTTTTAAAGTACAAAGATGATGAAAAATTCAAAAAAGAATATAATTATTATTTAAAACAATATGTAGGAAGAGAAAATCCATTATATTTTGCAGAAAGATTAACTAATTATGCTAAAGGATGCAAAATATATTTAAAGAGAGAAGATTTAAATCACACAGGAGCACATAAAATAAACAATGCCCTAGGACAAATTCTTTTAGCTAAAAGAATGGGAAAGAAAAAAGTTATAGCAGAAACTGGGGCAGGACAACATGGGGTTGCTACTGCTACTGTGGCAGCTTTAATGGGAATGGAATGTACTATATACATGGGTGAAGAGGATATGAGAAGACAATCACTAAATGTATTTAGAATGGAACTTTTAGGTGCAAAGGTGGTTCCTGCAATGAGAGGAACAAGAACTCTTAAAGAAGCAGTAGATTTAGCTTTGGAAGAATGGGTAAAGGATATAGATAATTCTTTTTATGTTTTAGGTTCAGCAGTAGGACCACATCCTTATCCAGCAATAGTTAAAGAGTTCCAAAAAATTATAAGCATAGAAGCTAAAAAGCAAGGTTTAGAAGCAGAAGGAAAACTTCCAAAAGCAGTTATAGCTTGTATTGGTGGAGGTAGTAATGCCATAGGAATGTTTGCAGATTTTATAGATGAGAAGGATGTAGAGCTTATTGGTGTTGAAGCTGCTGGAAAAGGGATAGATACAAATATGCATGCTGCTTCAATGACTAAAGGTGAAGTTGCTATAGTTCATGGAATGAAAACAAAATGTATAGTTGATGAAAATGGAGAAGCTAAGGAAGTTTATTCAATTTCAGCAGGACTTGATTATCCAGGGGTAGGACCTGAGCATGCTTATCTTTGTGAAATTAAGAGAGCAAAATATGTTCCATGTACTGATGAAGAAGCCTTAAATGGATTTAAAGTTTTATCAAGATTAGAAGGAATAATTCCTGCTATTGAAAGTTCTCATGCTATAGCATATGCTTTAAATGCAGCTAAAGA
>JALFQD010000060.1 GCA_022785265.1 Clostridium sp.
TATAAAAAAACTCCCAAAAACCTATGAAAAACCAGAAAGACGCTCTCAACTTCTTTTTAATGTTTTAGTCATTTGTCTTCCCTTAACTTTAAATGGATTTTTAAGCAATATTTTTGCAACATTATCAACACTTATTATTCCACGTTGTCTTGTATTTTCAGGTTTTACCCATAGTGAGGCTCTTTCCATGATTGGTAAATTCACAGGAATGGCAATGATGATTATAGGAATGCCACTCATTGTAGTAAATTCAATAAACACTCTACTTATACCAGATTTATCACAGTCAATAAGCAAAGGAAACTACTATGATATTTCAGTTAGAATCCATAAAGTAATAAAAATTGCCTTTATTTTAGGACTAGCTACTGCAACAATATGTTGTCTTATTCCTGATGAATTAGGAGAAATTTTTTACAAAAGAAATGACTTAGGAAAGTATATAAAATACGCTTCACTTTCTGCACCTGTTTTTTTTGCTTCAACTACAATGTTTGGTATTCTAAATGGAATAAATAAACAAACAATAATCCTAAGAAATTCAATGATTATAGCAGTTTTAGAGCTTATAGGACTATTTATATTTACATCAATAAAAAGTATAAATATCTATGGCTACACAATCACATTATTTTTAACATCAGTTGTAAGCCTTATTATGAATGTCTATGAAATAAAAAAACATATAGATTTAAACCTATCTTTTATAAATACAATAATATACTTGCTTTTAAGCTTACTTGTATATTTTATTTTAAACATAATAAAAAATATATTCACACCACTTAATCTTGTAATGAACATATTTATTATAATAATTACTTTTGCTATTTTCATATTTTTAGAGACATTTGGTGAATTTGAAGAATAAATAGTTAAAAACTAAAATTTAATGTATAATAGAAAAGACTAAATGATGAGGTGATAACATGTTTTATAGTAACTTGATTAACCTAGAGAATATTGAACATATAGGAAATGAAAATAGCCTTGCTATATGTGGCGATAGCATTAAGATTTTAAAAAAAATAAATGAAAAAAGTATTAATTTAATTTTTGCTGACCCACCATATAATATTGGAAAAAATTTTGGGAATAATATTGATAAATGGGATGAAGTAGATGAATATATAGAATGGTGTAAATTGTGGATTGACGAATGTTTTAGAATATTAAAAGATGATGGAGTTATGTATTTTATGACAGCAACACAATATATGCCTTTTTTAGATGTATATGTATCTAAAAAATATAATGTTTTATCAAGGATTGTTTGGACTTATGATAGTTCAGGAGTTCAATCTAAGAAAATTTATGGTTCGTTATATGAGCCTATACTTATGGTAAACAAAACAGCTAAAAGTAAATATACTTTTAATTATCAAGATATATTAGTTGAAGCTAAAACTGGAGCTAAAAGAAAATTAATAGATTATAGAAAGACTCCACCCCAACCATATAATACTCAAAAAGTTCCTGGAAACGTGTGGGACTTTAGTAGAGTACGTTATAAGATGGAAGAATATGAAAACCATCCTACACAAAAACCAGAGGAGTTGTTAAAAAGAATAATTTTAGCATCAAGCAATGAAAATGATATAATTCTTGACCCATTTAGTGGTTCCTTTACAACTTCAAGTGTCGCTGTAAAATTAAATAGAAAAGCTATAGGAATAGACTTAAACCCTGACTTTTTCAAAATTGGTATTAGAAGAACTGGTATAAGTAATGAATATAATGGAGAAATTTTAGAAAAAGACTTAAAAAGAAAAACTAAAAACAAATCAAAAAAAGACCATGATAATAATATTATAACTTCAAGTTTATAAGTAGTTTTCAATATCGGTAATAGATGCTATAATTTCATTAGTTTAATAGGAGGAAATTATGAGTAACGATTTTATTACCGATATTTTATATACAAAATTAGATATTAATATAGCAAATGAACTATTAGAAAAATCATGTTTATTGCAGTATTTACAAAAGAAAACATTGTCTGTTAAAAGGGATTCAAAAGCAAGAGGTTCATTTGCTAATATATATGCTATCTATGTATTAATAGAAGATTATTTATCTAGTGGATATTTTGGAACTGGAAAGTATAATGAAAATTATAATGGTATGATGTATACAAATGCTATGAATAGAATTCACGAATTGCCTTTTGGAGAAAAAATTCAAAATCATGCACTAAATAATAGATGTAATGGAGAATTTAAAAATTTATTTAAAAAAGTAACAAAAGAAGAACCTATAATAATTTTGGAAAATGAAGATGAAAACAAATCTAGATATTATATAAATGAAAAATTATTATATGTAAAATTAAAAAATGGACAAAGTTATAATATTGCAAATATTTGTATAATTGTTATTACTGAATATGTAAGATTAAAGATTAAACAATTTAAAGATTTTTTTAATAAATGCTTATATTATAAAGAACATTGGCATGAAAACATTGAAGCAAGCATACATTTTATAAAAGAAAAACTTGATAAAAAAGTTGATGCTAGAATTTTTGAAGTGGTATCTTATGTTATTTGTAAAAATTACTATGAAATGCAATTTGTGTATATTGGTACTTCAAAAGAAAATATTTCTAAAATAAATCCAAAGTTATATAAAATGGGAAGAACAAACTCTAATGATGGTGGAATAGATTTTTTAATGATACCTTTAGGAAGAGTTTTTCAAGTGACAGAAACTCTAAATTTCAAAAAATATTTTTTAGATATAGACAAGCTTAACAAATTTCCTATTACTTTTATAGTTAAAAGTAATAAAACACCAGAAGAAATTTATAAAAAAATATCCGAAGATGCCTCCAAAACATATTCAGATAAAAATATTTTAAATAAATATCTTAAGTGTTTTGATGAAATTATTACATCAAAAACTCTTATAAAATATTTGTATACATGTATCGAAAATAATTTATTACCCCAAATTATAGATGATTTAATCTTTAATTGCAGAGTGGAATATAACATTAACTCTAGTTGGTTTGATTTTTAAGAACTATCTCATAAACTAATCAAAACTTAAACAAATAATAAATAAAAAAAGTTTTTAATAAGACTGTCACATTAAATATATATTATTACAATTTTTTGTGACAGTCTCATATTTTTTATCTTGTTTGTTCTCGACGCATTTTTTCTCTATACCATCTAGCTATTGCACTTTCCTCTTTTTCTGATTCGTCTACTAAATTTTCTACTTCAACTTTATAATTATAAATAAATGCATTAAATTTTTTCTTTTCTATGTAGTTAAATAGCCTTGTAGGTTTATTTTCTATAAGTAATATATCTTGTCCATTATTAATATTTATTTCCATACTAGAAAATTGCATATATTCAAATAAAACTTTCTCTAAAGTTTTCTTTTGCCAAATAGTTTTTTCACTTTTTCTTAATTTATGATTTAATATTAGTTTATCTTCCTTATCATAAATAATACAAAAATCAGCTTGTCCTGTTTCTATGTTATAAGAGGCTGAATCTATCCACCATTCCCAGAAAGTTTCATCATATTTAAATATATTTTCACCTTTATTAGATAAAAATTCTTTGCTTTCATAATCAAAAACTCTAATATTTTCATTTTCTATAAAAAATAAATATCTATATAACATATTATCTACCTTTCTACCAATAAATTTTAACATATAATTTTAATATAGCATTGTAGATTTTATTTATCAAGTGACATATTATTTAATTTCCCAAATATATCATCATCACTCATTTCAGGATTAAGTTCTTTTAATGTACTTACCATAGCATCATCAACTTTTATCTTATTTTCTTTAGTATCAATATCATTTTTTAAGTACTTTAACATTTGATTCATATCAGTAATTCCAGCCTTTTTAAAATTATCCATATATGCCTTTACTTCCTGTCCTGATAAGTTTAAATCCTTTGCCGCAATTAAAAATTGTGGACTTATAGTCATATCATACTTTTCTTCTATACCTTTTACATAAATTGCTGTACCAACTGCTTGATACTTGCACTTTTCTTCTTCTGATAAATTATTTAACTTTTCTTTATCTACCTTTATATTTTCTCTTAAATATTCTATATATTCATTTATACTATCAAAATCTTCTGGCTTTTTATCACTCTGCTCTGCTTGCATTGCAAGTTCTTCTGGAGTTTCCTCCTCTTTTTTTATTCCAATTGCCTCTGCTATAAATGAAACTATAGCACAAATTATTTTCAATCCAAGTACTATCTCTTTTAATCCAATTCCTAGTCCACTTACTAATGTACTTGAAATTGTACTTATTGCAGATGATAATGCTCCTCCAATTGATGAGCATAAACTTGATATTCCTGAACATATAGCACTACATGCTGAAGACACAACACTACATACTGATGAAATAAATCCGCCAAATCCCATATTACTCACTCCTTATTTAAAATTCAATATAATATTTATGTAATTCACTATTTGTCAAAGTTCTTTTTGAATATTCTTCTAAAAAACTTTCAATATAATTTATTCTCTCTTCTGTTCTTTTCTTAACATTATAATAATCATTTGCTATAATTTTGGCTAACATTTTAAAACCTATTTTATTTCCATAATACCTTATTAATTCTGCATCTTCTTTAATCCAAACCTGTTTTTGTTCACAGAAATTTTTGAAAATCTCTATAACATCTGATAAATCTAATAACATTTCAATACTTTCTGCTTCTGGTTCACTTTCAAATAATTCACTATTTTTTATAAGCCCTTTCTTATAATTTTGTGCATAGTATTTAAATATTCTTTTCTTTAGTTCTTTTTCATCCACTACCTCTTCACTATTTGTGTTTATTACATTATCTATCTGAACTTGTAATGCTTTATCAAATCCTTCAGTAAACACTATAGCACGACCTGTTTCTAAATTTGATAAAAATTCCTTCTGCTCTTTATTTAACACAATAGTATTTCCAATAGCATCTTTATCATCTTGGGC
>JALFQD010000074.1 GCA_022785265.1 Clostridium sp.
AATTAAAGGAAAATATTATATTTTATGGTATGCTGAGAGATTTGGAGGACAAGATAAAGGAAGAGAGCTTCTTGAAAAAAAGTTTAAGGAAAACAGCAAAGCCTTTGAGGAAGCTTCAAAGATGTGTGAACCTTCTATGAGCAATTATTTAATGTCATTTTTCCTTAATGCAGAAGACAAGGAGAAATACTTTGAAAGCATAAGAGATAATTGTATAAATTCTTTGTTAAAGTCTAATAAATTATGTAGAAGAAATCTTACAAATGATGAGGCACTTATAGTAAGAGAATTTTTAAGTGGTAAAAAATCCTTTGAAGAATGTAAGTATGTATTTTATTCATTTACACCAGTTTCAAGATACTACTATCCTAATATACAAGAGCTTAAGAAAAATTTAAATATCTTAAGAAAATGTAATATGAAGGATTTATATGATAGGATTTTATTACTTCTTGGTGCTATTGGAGAGGAAACCTATATATGGCACATATCAATTTCTAATAACTCTTATAATAGCTGTTCAGAATCAACTATTGAAATTATGAATTATATATTTGATTTATTTAATGAAAATGATTTAAATATTGGAAAACAGATGACTATTGTTGATTATATGTTTTCAACATATGGATATGAAGAGGTAAAGAAAATTGCTGTTCAAAGCATAATAGATAAAATGATAACTAACAATAAAGAAGAGTTTGTAAAATTTATAAAGATAGTATCTGCAGAGGGAAGAGCAAGATTTTTAGAATCTATTTTTAAGGTTAAAAATGAGGAAAATGCTAAAATATTAATATCCTATTTTGAAGATTCTTCAAAGATTGTAAAAGAAAAATTAATATCATTATTTGAAGATGAAATAGAATTTTATCCACTAGTAAAAGAAAAACTTTCCTCTAAAAAGCAAGGAGAAAGAGAAGTGGCTATAAGAATTTTAGATAGCTTCAAAAATTCTAAGGAATGTAGTGAAGAAACTAAAAATTCTATAATGGAAGAATTAACTAATGCTTTAGAAAAAGAAAAAAGTCAAAAAATAAGAACCTTATTAATGAAAACATTGAATCTTGAAGAATCAAATAATGAAACACTATCTGATGAATCTTTTATAAAAAATATATTAAAAGGAAATAGAAAAAGCTCTTTATCATGGATTGGATTAGAAAATTTATGTAAGGTAAAAATGAAAGATAGTGAGGAATATTGTAGTGATGAGTACTTAAATGCCTTATTATTATGCTATTCTTCAACAGGAACTATAGCAATAAGTCAAGATGGAAATAAAATAGCAGAAAAATTAAATGAAAAAGACTTAGCATTATTTGCAAATGAGGTTTTTGATAGATGGTTTGAACTAGGAGCAGAGGCTAAAAAGAGATGGGTACTTGCTTTTTCATCTATTTATGGAGGAAATGCCATTGTTCCAAAGTTAAATACAAACATAAGTGAATGGGCTAAAAATTCAAGAGGGGCAATAGCAAGTGAAGCAGTAAGAGCATTAGCTTTAAATGGAAGCTCAACAGCCTTATTAATAGTAGATGGAATTTCAAGAAAATTTAAGTTTAAACAAGTAAAAACAGCAGCAGGGGAAGCATTAGATTTTGCAGCAAAGCAAATGGGCATGAATAGAGAAGAACTTTCAGATAAAATAGTTCCATCCCTTGGATTTGATAGAAATGGTGAAAGAATATTTGATTATGGAACAAGAAAGTTTAAGGTTGTTCTTACTCCTAGTTTAGAAATTGAAGTATATGATGAAAAAGATAAAAAACTAAAAAATCTTCCATCACCAGGTAAAAGAGATGATGAAAAAGTAGCAAAAGAAAGTTATGCAGAATTTAAAACATTTAAAAAGCAACTTAAAACAACAATTTCAGTACAAGCCACTCGTTTAGACTTAGCCCTATCTTCAGAAAGAAAGTGGTCAAAGGAAACTTGGATAGAACTTTTTGTTAACAATCCATTAATGCATCAATTTGCAATAGGACTTATATGGGGAACATATGAAGATGGAAAGCTTCAAGAAACATTTAGATATATGGAAGATGGTACTTTTAACACTAAAGATGAAGATGAATTTGAAATGCCAGAGAATTGTAAAATAGCTTTGGTTCATCCAATAGAGTTATCTGAAGATGACTTAAATGAATGGAAAGAACAACTAGAAAACTATGAAATTACTCAGCCTATTGAACAATTAAATAGAAAAGTATTTACTCTTACAGAAGAAGAAAAGGACATGAATGTTTGTGAAAGATTTGGAGGAAAAATAATAAATGGACTTTCACTTTCAGGAAAAATTATGGCACAAGGCTGGTATAGAGGGTCAATAAGAGATGCAGGTGGATATTTTCAGTTCTATAAAGAGACTTGGACAAAGTCACTAAAGATAGGAGCAGAATTAAGCTTTGAAGGACTAGGAATAGGATATGAAAATGAAGACACTACAATACATCTTTTGAAATTCTACAATGCAGGCACAGTAGAACGTGGAAGCTATGTTTATGATGAAATAAAAGACAAGGATTTAATACCATTATCAAAGGTACCAAAAAAATTCTTTAGTGAAACACTATATCAAGTGGACAAAGCCCTATCTTCAAGTACTGGAATTAAAGAAGATTGGAGAAAGGATTTATAGATTAACTTTATTTAAAAAGTGTAAATTATTCCTTTACATTGCTTTGAAATTTATCAAAAGAAAAGGCAATATAAAGGAATATTTCACACTTTTTTATTCAATAGGAAATTATATATTTTTAAAACTTTTTTATATTATTGTTGTTGGTAAACTCCAGTAGGGTTAGGATATACTCTATCACCAAAGTAAGAACCAACATATATTGAAACTTCTCCATCTGTTTCAATTTTTATTAAGAATTTTTTTGTTTTATCTAAATTTGTTTCATATGGTACTTTAAGCATATTATCATGTAAATAGTTTAATACAGATTTTCTATATCCAGCATTAAGACCAGGAGAAACTTCAGAATCTTTTTCTACTACGATAAATATATCTTTATTTGGATATTCTATCTTGTCAGTTAATAAACCTTCATAAATTGTATTATGAATTGTTTTAGCAATTGATATATCTTGAACTTTTCTTGTGCCTTCTCTTGCTTTTTTTATTGCTGGCATTATTGCAGTACCAAGAATTAATGCAATTATTGTAAAAACAAGAATCATTTCAAGCATACTATATTTTCCTTTTTCTTCAACTTTCCTCAATATATTCCCCCCCCAATTATTAATATACTATTTTACTTATAATGATTCAAAAAAACATTATATTATCTAGATAGTTACAATTATATACTATTATTTTAAATTATTCAATTAAATTTGTAAAATAAAATTAAGTAGTTAAATTTTTAATGTTGTTTTAACAATTTACTTTTAGTTAGAATTTGTTAATGGAAAAAGAAAAGTAATAATTTTATATTTTTTATTAATTAGTTATTGTAAATAATATAATATTATAATAAAATATTTTATAACAAAAATAGTTGTGAAAAATCTTTAATGATAGAAACAATTAAGGAAATTAAATAATAATAGGTGGAACTTCGGTGAGATTCCGAGACTGTGACGCAACTGAAATGCTCTTAAAGAGACAAGTCAGATCTTCCTCTCAATCATAAAATTCGATTCAAGTTTTATGGTTTATTTTGCGAGGAGGTAAATATTATCTCCTTATTTTTTTTAAAAAAAAGACTTTTCATAAACAATAAATTAAAACGGAGGAATTATTTATGAAAAAGGTAATTAGTAAAGTTATGACAGCAGTATTATTAACAACAATGGTAAGTATTCCTATCTACAAAAATGCTTATGCAGAGACTCAAGCTACAACTACTATAACTGCTGAAACAGAAGAAAAATCAAGTGTATCAGAAAGTATATTTAAAACAGCAAATTATTATGCTTCTCAAGAAAGCTTAAGTGAATGGCAAATTCCTGCTATGGTTAGGACAGGAAAAATTACAGAAGCTCAAAAGGAAAAAGCTTTAGAAAAAGTTAAAGAAAATATACAAAATGGCTATGAATACTCTTCACAAATGGCTAAAGATATATTTGTTTTATCAGCATTAGGAGAAAATCCACAAGAATTTTGTGATTATGACCTTGTTAATGAGATGATAAAAAAAGGAGATTATATTGGTTCTAATAACTATGAGGTGTGGATACTTTCAGCAGCTTCTAAAGGAAACTACACTATAGATGATGATAACAAGGAAAAATTAGAAACAATTTATGAAGATATTTTAGCATGTCAAAGTGAAGATGGAGGCTTTGCTTATTATCCAGGAGGAAGTTGGATAGATGTTGATATGACTGGTATGGCATTATATGCAATAGCTTCTTATGGAAAAAATGATGATAAAACTTTAGAAGCAATAAATAAGGCAAAAGATTATATAAATAATAATAAGGATGCAGAAGGAAAATTTAGTAACTCTAATACAACAGCAATGGCTATATTAGGACTTTCTTCAATTGGAGAAGATGTTTCATCTCTTGTAGAAGATATACTTACTTACCAAATGGAAGATGGTCAATTTAAGTGGATGCATGAAGAAGCAGAAGGAAATTATTTAGCTACTGAACAGGATTTTTATGCTTTAGTACAAAGTGAAGCAGCAAAGAATGGTGCTGATTTATTTGATTTTAGAAATGATTGGAAGTTAGAAGAAACTCCAACTATAATTACTCCACCAGAAGAAGAAAAACCATCAGAAGATGTAAATTCAGAAACTAAAACTCCAGAAACAGTAACTCCAGAGACAACAACTCCAGAAACTACTATACCAAATGAAGAAGAAAATTCAAATGGCAATAATACAAGCCAAAATGACACAAATAAAAATAATACTTCTAATAATAATGGCTCACCTGTAGATAAGACTAGTTCATCTACAAAAACAGGAGATAACAATAATGTAGGTCTATTCTTTGGAATATCTTTAATTTCAATCTTAGGTTTAGCTATTTTAACTCCAAAAAAGAAGGAAAGAGGCAATGGAGAAAGATAAAAAAGAAAAACAAAAAAAGGTTTTTCTCTTATCATTAGTTTTTATAATTTTATTATTTGGAACATTTGTAACAGTAGCTGTTAAGTTTGTAAATTCTGATAATGATAAAGATAAGATTTCAACAAAAACACCAATTACTTCTACTTCTTCAATATCAAAAGAAAAAGTAGAAAGTAACACTATAAAAAGTGACACAATAGAAAGTAGCACAATAAGTATATCAACAGAAAGTGCAAATGATAATAAAGAAGAAAAAGCTAACAAGAGTGATAAAGAGGATAAGAAAAATGTAGAACAAAATACTAATGAGGTTAAAGAAGAGGTAAATACAGAAAAGCAAATTTCTCAACAATCAACTTCTAAAGAAGATACTTCATTAAATAATAGCAATGATGTTTCAAGCAACAATTCTCAAAATAATGGTTCTTTGAATAATAATTCTTCAAGTGAGAAAAATAATAATGAAGAAACAAAAAAAGATGAAGAAAATAAAGAAGAAGAAAAACCTAAATTTATAGTTAATATAAATATAAAAGTGGTAGATGATATAATATTTTCCTCACAAATAGTATTAGATAATGAAGTAAATGCTTTTGAGGCATTAAAATATTATTGTGAAAATAATTCTATACAATTAGGATATACAGGGTCAGGAAAGCTTGCGTATGTAAATTCTATTAATGGAATAAAAGAAAAATCTGAAGGACCATCATCAGGGTGGATGTATAAGGTTAATGGAACATTTCCTAATGTATCAGCAGGAAGGTATGATTTATCTTCAAATGATACATTAGAATGGGTGTTTACTAAAGATGGAGGAAAGGATGTAGGAGAGCGATGAAAGTAAGAGAGATAGTGATTATAGGATTAATATCAGCATTAAACATAGGCTCACGTCTTGTACTTCAGCCTCTTCCTAATATTAAACCTGTTACAACTATAATTTTATTATGTGGAATGATACTAGGAATGAAAATTTCAATTGGAATAGCAATTGTAACAACATTAGTTTCTGGAATGCTCTTAGGACTTGGAACCTTTATTCCATTTCAAATTTTAGCTTGGGTAATAGTTGCTTTTGCAGGTTCAATTATAGGAAAACTATTTGAAAAACCTAATGTTATTTTGATGGCTCTTTTCTCAGGATTTTGTGGATTTATGTATGGCTTCTTTGTTTCCTTAGATAAGCTTATAATAGCAGGACTACCAGGATTTTTATCCTACTATGTAGCAGGACTTCCTTTTGATTGTCTTCATGCAGTAGGAAATGTTGTATTTTATTTTATATTTTATCCAATTCTTACTCCTTTTCTAAAAAAAGAAAAGTTAAAACTTAATGAAATTAAAAAATAACATGATTTTTTAAAATTAATGTAAATTTTATTAGTTATAAGGTGTCAATTATTACTTTGTGTTGAATTGTAGCATATCAACAAAAATAATAATTGACATTTTTTGAATTATCAGAAATTATACAATTCATTAAGTTGTTTATAACTTGTCAAGCTAACAATAAAGCTTAACAAAAGAAAAAAAGTTTAGGAGTTTATATTAATATTCATTCTGCATTTTCGGAAAAATAGTAATAAAAGTATAAAATGTATTTATATGTTGAAATCATTGTAAAAAAGTAGTAAAATAATTGTAATCTGAATTTATCAGTATAAGTTTACCATTAAAAAAATTTAAAGTATAGGAGCTGAATATAATGCCAATAGTTTTAGAAAAAGGAAGTAAGATAAATTTAACAAAGAAAGATACAAAAAAGGTAGGAAAAATAAACATAAATTTAAATTGGAATACAGGAGGAGCTAAAAAGAAAGGATTTTTTGCTTCACTTTTTGGAGGAAATGATTCTGTAGATTTAGATTTAGGATGCTTATTTGAACTTAAAGATGGAAGAAAAGGAGCAATCCAAGCTCTTGGAAATAGCTTTGGTAGTTATGATACAGCACCATATATTGTTTTAGACGGTGATGATAGAACAGGAGCTAATGCAAATGGAGAAAACATTTTCATAAATGGAGATAAGATTAAGGAAATAAAGAGAATATTAGTATATACATTTATTTATGAAGGTGCAGCAAATTGGCAACAAGTTGATGGAAAAGTGCGTATAAATATAAGTGGACAAGAAGAAATATTAATAAATATGGATGAATATAAAAACGGATATAATATGTGTGCATTAATAATGCTTCAAAATGTAAATGATACTACATTTTCTGTTGAAAAATTAGTAAGATATTTTCAAGGACATGAGAAGATGGATAGGGCTTATAATTGGGGAATGAGATGGGTTCCTGGCAGAAAGTAATTAAAGGATAGGAGGAAATGAGTTTTGAGCATAGCAGTTGGTATAGATTTAGGAACTACAAATTCTGCAATTTCTTATATAAAAGATGGAAATGTACAAATGATTCCTATTGAAGGAAAGAATACTTTTCCTTCAGTTATAGCTGTAAGAAATGGAGAAATATTATCAGGACAACAGGCAAAATCAAGATTATTAATAGCCCCAGATAATACTGTATCATCTAGTAAGAGAGATATTGGAGAGGACATTACTTATAACTTAGGAGGAAAGATATTTACCCCTGAAGATATAGCATTTCATATATTAAGTGCAATGAAAGAGAAAGCAGAATCTTATTTAAAAGAAGAAATAAAAGAAGCTGTAATAACAGTTCCAGCATATTTTACTTCAGAACAAAGAGAAAGAACAATGAATGCAGGTAAAAGAGCAGGTTTTAATGTTTTAAGACTAATACCAGAGCCAACAGCAGCTGCGTTAGATTATGGAATGGAGCAAGATAAAAATCAAACAATAATGGTATATGACTTAGGAGGAGGAACCTTTGATATATCAATAATGAGGGTAGAGGAAAACGATTTTGAAATATTAACTGTAGTTGGTGACTCAAAGCTTGGAGGAGATGACTTTAATAACGTAATAACTAATATCTTATGTCAAAAGGTTAATAGAGATTTAGGCATTATTATCACATTACAAAAGGAAAAGAAATATATTTCAGCAATAACAAAATTAAAAGAGGCAGCAGAAAGAGCAAAAATAGATTTAAGTGAACTTATGGAAACAGAAATTATAATTCCTAATTTAATTGATGATTATTGTTTTGAGAAGGTTATAAGAAGAAGTGAATTTAATGATGCTGCAAAGCCTTTAGTAGATAGAACCCTTGAAAAAGTAGATAGTGCATTAAAAATCTTAAACTTTACATCTAAAGATATTGATAAGGTTATACTTGTTGGAGGTTCCACAAAAATGCCTATAATAAGGGAATCTGTAGAAGAAAAAATTAAAGAACCATATATGGCTTCTAATGTAGATGAAGTAGTAGCACGTGGAGCTGCAATTATGGCAGTTTCTTTATCAAATCCTGAATATAAAAAGAAAAGTGGAATAGATTTATCTAAAAAAATAGCAGTTAAAGAAAAAGCAGTATTTACATATGGAGTTGATATGTTAAATAGTCATGGAGAGCTTAAGTTTAATCCTATTATTAAAAAAGGAACATTACTTCCAGCAGTAAATGGAATAATAGGCTCAACTTCAAGAGAATATCAAAATGGTGTACTTTTAAATGTATATAGGGGAGAGAGTTTAGAATTAAAAGAAAATGAATATTTAGGTGAATTATCCTTTGATATAAAAAATCCAGTAAAAGAAATGGTACCAGTACTTGCTTTATTTGAAATAGATAATAATATGATTATAAGATTTAGAAGTGTACAAATTCCAACCACTAAAGAATATTTAAAACTTATAGAAAATGATGATATAAATGGACTAAAGTATTGCCTAGATAGTGGAAAGCTTATAGCTACAGAAGTGATAATAGACGGAAAAAATAAGGAGAAAAATCTATAATATTAAAGTTGTAAGGAGAAGAATCTTATGGTAGAAGAAGATAAAGAGACCAAGGAGGAAAAAGAAACCCAAATAAAAGAATGGATATATAAATTAAAATGTAATATTGATAAAAGCAAAGAATATTTTAATAAAACAAATGAGATAATAGATAAATTCAATGAAAATTTATTTATTGAAGAATTAGATGAAAAAGAAAAAAATCTTTTGTTAAATAGAAGCAAAAGCTTAAGTTTAATAAAAAAAATGAATAATAATGCTATAGATAAAAGCTTAATCTATATATTGCAGAATGAAGAGGATAATATTTTAAGTGAAGATGTAAAAATAAATTATGAAGAAATTTATAATATAGAATATTTAGAAAAGAAAAAAGAACAATATTCAAAACGATGTTTTGATTTTTTAATGTTTTACCTTCTTCCTATAATAGATGGAATTGAAGCTGGAATAAGCTTTATAGAATCTTCAAATGAATGTATACTTATAAAAAAGACTCTTGATGTATATAAAGAAATAGAAGCACTATATATAGAGTTACTAACTTATTTTGGTATAAAGAAGGTTAAAGTAAGAAAAAAAGAAACTGTTAATTTTGATTTTATGGATATGATAGATATAGAAGAAACAAATGATATTGATTTAGATATGAAAATAGAAAGTATAGTTGAAAGTGGATATGGTTATTTTGAAGGGGAAGATTTATCTCAATTAGTAAGAGTTATACGTAGGCCACGTGTTATTGTGTATAGATATATTTAGGGGGTGATAAAATGGGGTATGATGCACAAAATTCACCAGTAATAGGTATAGATTTAGGAACTACTTATAGTTCAATTGCTAGATGGAATGGAAAAGAAGCTGATATATATAGTCCAAGGGGAGAGAGATGTTTTCCTTCTGTTATTTATTATGATGAGAGAAATGATAAATATATTTTTGGAAATGCTGCATTTATGAGTGGTATATTAAATCCTGATAATGTAAAAATAGGTGTAAAAAGAGATATGGATGATGGACATAAGAAAATAAAGGTAGGTCCTAAAGAACTTACACCAATAGAAATATCTTCAATGATATTAAAAAATATGTATGATAGTATAAAATCTATGTTCCCAGCAGGTGTTTATAATGCTTCAGGAGTAGTAGTTACAGTACCCTATTATTTTAAAGCACATCAATTTCAAAATACAACAGAGGCAGCAAAAAAAGCTGGGTTAAAAATGCTTGGAATAATTCAAGAACCAATTGCTGCTGCTTTAGCTTATGGACTTCACCATTCTAATAATAACAATAGAGATGAAAATATATTAGTATTTGATTTAGGTGGAGGAACCTTTGATTTAACAATTATAAATATAAAAGAAGACTCTGAAAATCTTTTCTTTAATGTAATTGGAATTGGAGGAGATGATAGACTTGGAGGCTTAGATTTCGATAAGGCATTTATGGATTATATAATTCAAAAAGAAGGTATTGACTTTTCAACTGTAAAAAAAGAAAAAATAAGAAAAATAGGAAAACAGAAAATTTTAGATAATGTAATAAAATGCAAAGAAATTTTAAGTGCTACAGAAAGTACCTATGTAGCAATACCAGATGTTATACCAGGAGTTCATATAGATTCTGAATATACAAGAAAAGATTTTGAAAAAGCTATTGATAAGTATTTAGTTAAAATAAGAAAAATAATAAGAGAAACAATGGCTAAAGCAAGAGTGGGAGCTAGTGATATAACAAAGGTATTAAAAGTTGGAGGGTCAAGTAAAATTCCTATTATGGACTCTATAATAGAAAGTGAATGTGGAAAAAGCAAGACCTATTCAGATATAGACCCAAGTCTTTGTATAGCAGAAGGAGCAGCTATATATGCAGCATATCTTAGTAAAAATTTAGATTTTAATAAAAACATAAAAATAGAAACTGCTGTGGCTCATGCTTTAGGAGTAGAAGATGGAGAAGGAAATTTTATAACCTTAATAGAGCAAAATAAGAGAACACCAGCACAAGAAACTTTAATATTTACTACAGATAAAGATAATCAAACTGAAATTGAAGTAGAAGTATATCAAGGAACAAATCCTATAGCTAAAAATAATTCACATGTTGGAACAGTAAAAGTTTCAGGTTTAAGAGCAGTTCCTATGGGAGAACTTGATATAAAGATAACCTTTGAAGTTGATTCTTCACAAGAAGTAAAGGTAAGAATATGTGAAGAATTAAGTGGAATAGATAAAACTGAAGTATTAAAATTAATCTAATTTATATCAAAATTATTCCAAAATAGTTATTTTATTATATAATAAATTTAAGAGATTAATTCTTAATCTCTTAAAATATCTTTAACAAGAAAATAAAGGAGAAAAATGGCAAACATATTATATTATTTAAGAGAAATTAATACAGCTTCAATAATTATAAGGCTTACACTTGCTGTGATTTTCTCAGGAATAATTGGATTAGAAAGAGGAAGAAAAAGAAGACCCGCAGGTTTAAGAACTCATATTTTAGTGTGTGTTGGTTCAACTGTTGTTATGATAACAAGCCAGTATATGACTGATATATTAGGAAATACAGGAGACATAGCAAGACTAGGGGCACAGGTTATAAGTGGAATAGGGTTTTTAGGTGCTGGTACTATTATAATAGATGGAAAAAATAAAGTTAAAGGTTTAACTACTGCAGCAGGTTTATGGGCTTGTGCATGTATGGGACTAGCTATAGGAATAGGATTTTATGAAGGTGCCATAATAACATGTATATTTTTACTTGGAGTAATGACAGGTCTTCATAAGTTAGATTTGTATCTTCAAGGAAATTCAAAGGTGATTGATATATATGCTGAGTTTGATAATATATCAGCTGTAACAGATTTTATATCAAATATAAAAGAAACAGGTGCAAGAGTTTCAGATATTGAAATGAAAAAGTCTAAAGAATCAGGTGGAGGTGTAGGTGTTATTATGACATTAAAGTTACTAGAAAAATGTGACCATACAGAGTATTTAATAAACCTTCATAAATCTAAAGGAATACAATTTGTTGAAGAAATAGCATAAAGAAAATAATAGAATCTTTAATCATTTAAAACTTATTAGAGAATTTTTTTAGTTCTTTAAGAAGTTTTTATTAGTATAAATTTTGAGTTGTTTATAAATGGCTAAACTTTATTAAGAAATAGTTAATCAAAAAATTTTAACTAAATTTTAATAAAAAGTTTACTTATATGTTTTAAAATGTATTTAGTATTTAGAAATTTTGACATGGGTAATAAATATTAGGAATCTATCCAACATGGAATATAGTATAAAGCATTTATTGGGGGGATTTTAAAATGAAAATTGGTATATTTACAGATGCTTATACACCTCAAATTAATGGGGTCGTTACTTCTGTATGCACATTAAAAGAAGAATTAGAAAAACTAGGACATGAAATATTTATTATTACTTCAATGGTTCCAAATTATGAAGATAAAGAAAAAAACATTATAAGAATAAATAGTGTACCTTTTATGCCTTTGCCAGAATTTCGTATTGCAAATCCTATACATATAAAAATAATAAAAAAGCTTTTAAAAATGAAATTTGATGTAATTCATACTCAAACAGAATTTTCTATTGGAGCTTTAGGAAAGCTTATTTCAAAGCTTTCAGGCTGTCCATTAATTCATACCTACCATACTCTTTATGAAAATTATACTCATTATCTTCCAGGGAAAAGTTTTCTAAAAGCTAAAAAGAATTTTGCACGAAACTATAGTAGATTTTACTGTAATTGGGCAGATATTGTTATAGCTCCAACAAAAAAGGTAAATAGAATACTTTTATCCTATAATATGTATAAGCCTATAAAAGTAATTCCTTCTGGAATAAAGCTTAATCAATTTTATAAAAAATATTCAAATGAAGAACTTTATAATGCACGTCATGAACTTAATATAGAAGATGATGATAAGATTATGCTTTTTGTAGGACGTATTTCAAAGGAAAAAAATATACAATTTATATTAGAAGCGTTGCCTGAAATTGTTAAGTACAATACTAAATTAAAGTTTTTAATAGTAGGAGATGGTGGATATACTAATGAACTAAAAAATATTATAAAAAATGAAGTTATAGAAAAAAATGTTATTTTTGCAGGTGCTAAGGCACATGAAGAAGTTAGTATATATTATAAAATGGCAGATGTTTTTGTTTCAGCATCAAATAGTGAAACTCAAGGATTAAGTTATGTAGAAGCAATGGCATCTGGATTGCCAGTATTAGCAAAGGCTGACCCATGCTTAGATTGGCTATTAAAAAATAAAAAAAATTCCTGTATCTTTGAAAGTAAAGAAGAATTTATAATGTTATTAAATACGCTTTTAAATGACAAAAGTTATTGTGAAAAAATAAAGAAAGAAGCTATTTTATCTGCAAAGCTTGCATCATCAGAAATATTTGCACATAAAATAGAAAATGTATATAATGAAGCATTGAATATGAGAAAGCACAATAAAGCTATGTAAATTATTAAAAATGTACTAGTGTTTTTATAAATGAATATTTATAAGAATATTGACAATAGAATTTACTGGTGATATTATTTTGAAAAAATAATTTTAAATAAATTATGAAAGGATATTATATGATAAATTTTATTGTTAATATTGATAAAGAAATTTTATATTTTATTCAAGAGTTTTTAAGAAGTGAGTTTCTTAATAAAGTATTCTCTTTTATAACAAGTCTAGGAAATGGAGGATTTATTTGGATTACAATATCAATAATATTACTTATTCCTAAAAAAACTAGAAAAGCGGGAATTTTATCAATATGCTCTTTATTGTTATGTTATGTAACAAATGATTTAATAATTAAAAAGCTTGTTGCAAGAGAAAGACCTTTTAATCAATTTTCAGAGTTTATTCCATTAATAAAAAAGCCAGAAGACTTTTCATTTCCTTCAGGACATTCTGCAAGCTCCTTTGCTTCAGCAGGAATATTATTTAGGTATTTAGATAAAAAGTATGGCATATTAGCAATAGTTTTTGCAGCACTTATTGCTTTTTCAAGATTATATTTAGGAGTACATTTTCCTAGTGATGTAATTTCAGGAGTTATTATGGGACTTTTAAGTAGTTATACCATATCAAAATTAGAAAAATATATATCTTTAAAGAGAAAATATAACATAGAAAATTAAATAAGAACTGTCTTTAATAAATACTTTTCATTATAAATTTAGCTTTATATAAAGTAATATTAAAGACAGTTCTATTTTTAGCTATTTAGGATTATTACCATTGGTTATTAGTTGCAGTTTTTTTGTTTGGTTTATTATCTTTACTTTTGCTATATGTATTAGTTTTTTCTTTGTTTTTATTATCAGTATTAGTATTCATTATTTTCACCACCTTAAAATTAATACAATATTAGTTTGTACATTTTATAAATAAAAATACCAACTAAAAATATGTTTTTTTAAAGCAATTAATGGTAGACTATTGATATAACATAAAAAAGTAAAGTTTTGATTAGCTTTTTAGAGGTGAAAAAATGAATTTTTTTGAATTAATGAATAAAAGAGAAAGCGTAAGAGGATATTTAGATAAGCCTGTTGAACGAGAAAAAATAGAAAAAATTATTGAGTGTGCAAGATTATCGCCCTCAGCTTGTAATGCTCAACCATGGAAGTTTGTAGTTGTTGACAATAAGGAAATTGTAGAGAAAATCTCAAAGAATTTATATGACCCTTTAATAGGTGGAATAAATAAATTTGCACTTACATCTCCTGTATTTATAGTGGTTGTTGGAGAAAAAAGAAATTTAACATCAAAAATAGGCAGTGTTGTAAAAAATAAAGATTATACATCAATGGATATAGGAATAGCATGTGAAAATATATGTTTAGCAGCAACAGAGCTTGGACTTGGAACTTGTATGATGGGATGGTTTAAAGAAAAGGGGATAAAAAAGATATTAGAAATTCCAGATAAAAAGGAGATTCATCTAGTAATATCTTTAGGATATTATGAAAATAAAGAACCTAGAAAGAAAGTAAGAAAAGAAATAAATGAAATTTTTAGCTACAATAAATATGAGTAGTTTTTAACATAAAAAATAAGGAGGAAAAAGTGAAAAATTCATTAGGACATTTTAAGACAATAACAAATCATAAACTTTTAGTGATGAAATATTGTTTTAAAGTAGGATTATATAAACAAGGATTATTACATGATTTATCTAAATATACATGGGTTGAATTTTCAGCTGGAATTAAATATTACAAAGGATATATGAGTCCAAATGGAATTCAAAAAAAAGTAGAAGGGTTATCAACAGCATGGCTTCATCATAAGGGAAGAAATAAACATCATTTTGAGTATTGGATTGATTATGGTATAAATCCAGAGGAAGGAATAAAGGGTATGAAAATGCCAGTTAAGTATGTTGTTGAAATGTTTATAGATAGAATGTCAGCTTCTATGAATTATCAAAAAGAAAAATATACAGATAAAAGTCCATTAGAATATTATGACAAAAGAAAGGAGTATTATCTTTTACATGAAACTACAAGAAAGCAACTAGAATTTTTGCTTAATAAGCTTGCAAAAGATGGAGAAAAAGAAACTCTAAGGTTTATTAAAAAAGAAGTTTTAAAAGAGGGATTTTTAGATGAAATATAATAATATATGCATTCAAGAACTTTGAGAAGGTAGCCAACAATACAAATTTTTAGATGAAATATAATAATATATGCTGTTAAGATAGTGTTAAGAAAATTAATAAAAACAGGCATTTACATTAATTTTATAAAAAAAATACTAAAAAAAGTATTGATTTTTATTTTCATTGATAGTATTATAAGAACATAAAAAATACGGACTATCAAAGAGGATAGTACAAGGTAGGAATTCATGCCTTGTATTATCCTCTTTTTTTGTTTGTTTAAGGGAGGATAAAAAGATGGAAATTAATAGTGGGGATACTGCATTTATTATGATAAGTGCAGCATTAGTATTTTTTATGACACCTGGTTTAGCATTCTTTTATGGAGGAATGGTAAGAAGAAAAAATGTACTTAATACTATGTTTATGTCTTTAGTAATGTGTGGTATTTCATCAGTACTTTGGGTTGTAATTGGATATTCAATGTCCTTTGGAGGAGATATATGTGGTTTTATAGGTGGATTTAATAATCTTTTCTTTAATGGAGTTGGGTTAACACCAAATGAGTTGTATGCTTCAACAATACCAGAGGTTGTATTTGCAGCATTTCAAATGATGTTTTCTATAATAACACCAGCATTATTTACAGGTTCATTAATAGGAAGAGTTAGATTTAAAGCTGTAATAGTATTTGTTGTATTCTGGTTACTTTTAGTTTATTATCCATTAGCTCATATGGTATGGGGAACTGGTGGATTTATAGATGGCTTAGGAGCATTAGATTTTGCAGGAGGAAATGTTGTTCATATTAGTTCAGGAGTAACAGGTCTTGTATTATGTATGGTAATTGGAAAGAGAAGAGGTCATGGCTTAATAAGTTATAAACCTCATAATATACCATTTGTAGTTTTAGGTGCATCACTTTTATGGTTTGGATGGTTTGGATTTAACGCAGGTAGTGCTTTAGCAGCAAATGGATTAGCAGCTCATGCATTTATAACTACAAATACCTCAGCTGCAATAGCAATGTTATCATGGATGCTTGTAGAAAAAATTGTAGCAGGAAAACCAACACTTATGGGAGCTGTTACAGGTGGAGTTTTAGGACTAGTTGCAATAACTCCAGGAGCAGGATTTGTTCCAGTTTGGTCTGCATTAATTATAGGAGCATTAGTAAGTCCAATTTGTTTCTTTACAATGTCAACTGTTAAAAAGAAATTTGGATATGATGATGCCTTAGATGCTTTTGGTTGTCATGGTGTTGGAGGTATCTGGGGAGGAATAGCAACAGGATTATTTGCTCAAACTTCTATTAATTCAAAAGCACAATGGAATGGACTTTTCTTTGGAGATACTCAATTATTTATAGCTCAAATAGAAAGTATAGTAATAACAATTGTATATGCAGCAGTACTTTCATTTATAATAATAAAAGTGATATCATTATTTATGGATATAAGAGTTACTGATAGAGAAGAAGCTAACGGAATGGACTTATCAGAACATAATGAAAATGCATATCCATCATTTAATGGATTAGATTAGTAGGGGGAATATAATATGAAGAAGATAGAAGCTATAATTCGTCCAGAAAAGTTACAAGATATAAAAGATGCCTTAATAGAAAAAAAAGTAGGTGGAGTAACAATCAATCAAGTAATGGGTTGTGGAAAGCAACATGGATGGACAGAATTTATAAGAGGAAATGAAGTATTAGTTCACTTTCTTCCAAAAGTAGAAATAAAGATAGTTGTAGAAGATAGCAAAGTAGATGAAGTTGTTAAGCTTTTAATGGATATAAGTAAAACTGGTGAAGTTGGAGATGGGAAAATATTCATTAGTAACATAGAAGAATGTATAAGAATACGTACAGGAGAAAAAGGAAATAAAGCTTTATAAACGAGAGTTTTAGTTGATAAAAAATAGTATTTGTGTAATACAAAAAAGTAACATTAAAATAGCAAGTAAAAATCCTTAGGAAACATAAAAAATTTCCTAAGGATTTTTTTATTAATAAGATTAGGATTACTTGTTTACTCAATAAAATGAAAAAGTTTAGAAAATCTTTAAACTTTCTGAAAAAGTTCTTTAGATATTACATTTATAATTAAGTTAAAACAACTAAAGAAAGCAAATATACACAAATAGATAATGAATAAAATTATGAGAAAGGAAGTTATTGTATGTGGAAAAAAGTAATAAGTAGTATTTTATTATTTTATTGTTTTATTATTATGATTGGATGTTCAAGTAAGAATAGTACAATAGCATTACTATCTTTACAAGAGGTTAGAGATGAATCTAAGAAAACTATGGAAGAGGTAAGAAAAAACGAATATAAGAATTTAATATTTGAAGATTTTACTCCTAAAATAACAAATGCTGATGAAATATATAAGATATGTATAGGAAAAAAAGTATTTTATTATGACAATATAGAAAATTATTTAAATAAGGCTCCTAAAATATTGGAAAGTATGTTAGAAAAGGATAATTTAAGTGAAGAGTTTATGTTAGACCCAAGTTATAATATTAAATATTCTAAAATGCTTGAACAGGTTAAACAAGGAACATACATAAATGATAATCCAATAATACAATATGATGATGGAAAGATGTTTGCATTTACAATGCCATCTTTAGATTATATGTGGGTCGATAAAGGAACTACAAAAGAACTTTTTGGAAAAAATATTGAGGATTTTAGTCCATTAGTTCCATCTAATTTTGATGTTGTAAAAGAATATTGTTTGCAAATGAACAATAATTCTCTTAATGATGAATATAAACTTATGGATGAAAAGGTTAGTGTTTCTGATGTAATAAAATATTGTAGTGATTATTTTAATAATAATCTTAAATATGAAACAAATAAAAATATAAAATTAGATTTTTATGAAGCTGATGTTCTAAAATTAGATGATAATACATTTGGATATCATATTATTTGGAGAAGAATGTATAATGAGATACCATTTGATTCAATAAAATCAGCTGCAAGTGGTTCATTTCCCAAAAATAAAATGTTTGATATTGGAAGATGTTTAATGATAGGAAAAGATAATATAGATTTTTATAATGGAGTTATTCCTAATGTGGAAATAGAGAATGTTGGAAAAGCAATAAAAGAAATAATTCCTTTAAAGATAGTATTTAAAAATGTTTCTGAAAAAATGTCATCAGCAACTGAGTTTATTGTGACTAATACAGAATTAATATATTATGAAACAGCTAATAATAATGAAACTGAAACAGCATCTATAAAAAATATGAAAGTTTATAGTGAAGCTTACCCAACATGGAAGGTAACTTTAAAGAATCCTAATGATGATTCAATAATTAATTGCTATGTTGATATATTAACAGGAGAAGTTTCAACTATAGGACTTCAATACTGATTGAGAGGTATTGGGTATGAAGCTTTTTAATATGGTCAAAGTCGATATTTATAAAATTCTTAAATCTTATATTTTTTGGATTGCAGTTTTAACAGTATTTATATTGTGTTTTACAGCAACATTATATACAGATGAAACAAATAAAAAATACACAATAATAAATGTTTTACTTAATTTTAATAGGGATACAATACTACAAAATATAGATTATTCAGCTCAAAGAGTTATGATATTGGGAAAAACAAGCAAAATATTTATGTTTATTACAATAGTAACAGGGTTTCCTTTTATATCAGTTTTTTGTGATGAAAGAAAAAGTAAGAATATGAGAATGATAATATACAGAAGTGGGAAAGCAAGATATTATATTAGTAAACTTATATCAGCAATAGTATCTGGAGGTCTAGTTGTAACCTTAGGATATATAATATTTTGTATAGCAGTAAGCTTTCTATTTCCATCAATAAATGAATTTCCTTTAAATATGCAAAAGAATTTTAATGAGGTCATTACATATTATGGAAAGCATGAATTTACTTTTTTGTATTATAAAATTGGAAGTATAGCAATAATTTTTTCTTCAATAATTGAAATGTTTATATATGGAGCTTTTGCTGTTATTTTGACCTTTATATTTTCTTCTTTTATAACTAATAAATATCTTCTTTTATGTATTCCTTTTACATTAAAATATATTTTTGATATGTGGATAAATAAACTTCAACTTGAAATATGGGCAAAAAATATGGAAGGTGGAGTAATTCAAAAGTTTATTGTTAATAATTGTAGCCTTGAAATGTTAATGAATATATTTTCCACCAATAAAGTTATAATATACATTATTTCATATATAATAATATCAATTATTGCAGAAATAGTATTTGCTACTATAATGAATAGGAGAATTGATTATGGGGAGTAAGAAAAAAGATTTTTCATTAAAAACAGCATATAATATAGCCAAAATTGAATATATAAAGTGGTTATTTAATCCTAGACTTACTATTATTATAATGATGTTTATATTTATAAAAGATTCTGCAATTGACCCTTTAATTGAACATGCAAATAAGATGAATAAGCCTATAAATATAATAGAGCCATTTATAGCAATAGGAAATTCTAAAATGATGTTATTACTGATTCCAGCAATTTTCATTACATTAATGAGTGATTTCCCAAAAACAGATGGAAATACAATATTTGTAATATCGAGGTCAGGACGAAAAAATTGGTTTATAGGTCAAATTTTCTTTAACATATTTAGTATATTTACATATCTATTTATAGTATTTATTGGTTGTGTACTTCTTTCTTTTAAAAAAGGAAAAGTAAGTAACTCATGGAGTGAAGTAATAACAAAATATAATAAAAATTTTCCAGAAGATTCACATAGTTTTGCATCAGAGCTTATTGATGGAAGATTATATAATCAAATGACACCATTAAATGCATTAGTAAATACAATGTTGTTAATAGGATTATATTTATTTGTTCTTTCACTTATATTGTTATTATTTTATTTAATGGATAAGAAATTTATAGGAATATTAATAAATATTATCATTATGGCAATAGGAACTGCTTTAACATTTATAGAGCTTGATATAATGTGGATTACTCCTTTAGCAAATTCAATAATATGGCTTCATTATACAGAGTTTTATAGTGAATATATAGTACCTGTTGTTCAATCATATATATACTTCTTTTTAGTTACATTATTTCTTATAGGTATATCAATACATTTCCTTAAAAAATACAATTTTATTAATATATCTGAGATAGACTAATATGGAAGTAAAACTGTTAAAAATAAAAAATACAAATTAATTAATGGAGAATATAGTATCGAAAAAGCAATAGAGTAAGGTTCTTTTGATACTATTAAAAATCGAGCTTTTAATATATAATAAATTAAAAGATTGAAAAAGGAGAATCATAGATATGAAGGAATTTAACACAACAGGTCTTTGTAATCCTAATAAACATTATATGGTTGATATAAGTGATAAGCTTGAGAATATAAAAAAATTAGTAGAAAAGGAAAAGTATTTTATAATAAATAGACCTAGGCAGTATGGAAAAACTACAATATTATCTGCATTAAGAAAAGAACTTTCAAGT
>JALFQD010000140.1 GCA_022785265.1 Clostridium sp.
TAGAAAAATATAATAATTTATCATCATCTATAGAAGATATTGAAGTGCTTTATGAATTAATGGATGAAGATGATTTAGAATCTGCAGAAGAAATTATAAGCGAAATTAATTCACTTGAAAAAGAGGTATATGAATATAAAATAGAAATACTTTTATCAGGAGAATATGATAAAAATGATGCTATACTAACATTACATGTAGGAGTAGGTGGTGCAGATGCCAATGATTGGACAGCAATGTTACTAAGGATGTATACAAGATGGTGTGAAAAGAAAGGATTTAAGGTTGAAACATTAGAACTTCAAGAAGGAGATGAAGCAGGAATAAAAAGTGTTACTTTAAAGATTAAAGGTGAAAATGCTTATGGATATTTAAAAGCAGAAAAAGGAATACATAGACTAGTAAGAATTTCTCCTTTTAATGCTAATGGAAAAAGGCAAACTTCTTTTGCTTCAGTAGAAGTTTTACCAGAGTTAACCAAAGACCAAGATATAGAAATAAAACCTGATGACCTTAAAGTTGATACATTTAGGTCAGGTGGTGCAGGCGGTCAGTATGTTAATAAAACTGAGTCTGCAATAAGAATAACACATATTCCAACAGGAATAGTTGTTCAATGTCAAAATGAAAGAAGTCAGTTTTCTAATCGTGATACAGCTATGGCAATGTTAAAATCAAAGCTAATTGAACTTAAAGAAAGGGCACATAAAGAGAAAATAGAAGATTTAACTGGAGAGCTTAAGGATATGGGTTGGGGCAGTCAAATAAGGTCATATGTATTTCATCCATATAATATGGTTAAGGACCATAGGACTAATGTTGAAACTTCAAATGTAACAGCTGTTATGGATGGAGAATTGGATATGTTTATAAATAGTTATTTATCAGAAACAAGTGAGAAATAGTTTAAATGGAGAGGTAAGATGAAAAATACAAAAGCATTTATATTTGATATGGATGGATTAATACTAGATACAGAAAGAATTGCATTTAGAAGTTATAAAGAAGCTTTAAAGGAATATGGATATGATTTTACAGAAGCATTTTTTTTAACTTTAGTTGGAACTAATGTAAAATTAACTAAAGAACTTTTTTTAAATAGATATGGCAGTTGGTTTCCATTTGATTTGTTACATGAAAATCATAATAAAATTACAGATAAATATATTAAAGAAAATGGAGTGACTTTAAAAGAAGGAGTAAAAGAATTAATAGATTATCTTAAAGAAAATGAGTATAAAATAGCACTTGCGACATCAAGTGATAGAGAAAAGGCTGAATACTTACTTGAATTAGTAGAAATAAAAGATAAATTTGATTATATAATATGTGGAAATGATATAGTTAATTCTAAGCCTAATCCTGAAATATTTTTAAAGGTAGCAGAAAATTTAAAAGTTGAACCTAAAGAATGTATTGTTATTGAAGATTCAAAAACTGGTATTCAAGCAGCTGTAAATGCAGGAATGAAAGCCATAAATGTACCAGATATGAAAAAACCAGATAATGAAGTAAAAAGTATGGCATTTAAAATATTTAATAGTTTATTAGGTGTAAAAGAGTATATTTCTAAATAATTAATAAGAGACTGTTATATAAATGAAAAAATTCATTTATATGCAGTTCTTTTTAAGTATTTATATAATATCTTTTATATAAATATTTTTTCTTTTAGTTAAAAAGTGTAAATTATTACTTTATGTTAACTTGGAGCTTGTCTATAAAAAACAAAGTAATAATTTACACTTTTTACAACACTATTATATGTACGTTTTCACAGTTTGTTTGATTAGTTTCTTACAACCATGTCATAACATGAATAACCAAAAGCAAATAAAATCACTACATAAATTAAAAAATTAAGTGTTCCACTTAGTGCAGAAAGAGTTAATCCAACAGCAGAAAGAAATAATATAGAATAATTTATAATTTTATGTACTAAAGCTGCACCACTGCATACAATAGCAGTGGAAGAAACTACCAAAAGTATAAAAGTAATAACATAGAAGCAGTTTCTTAATACGCTTTCAAGTGATATTATTTGGAAAAAATCTAACCCTAATAAAGAAACCAATACTATTAAACATAGTGATACTGTTCTTTGAACATAGACATTCATAAATCCCTCACCCACTGAAAATAAATTACAATTAATTATAACATTACAAGCAAAAATAATAAATAGTAAAATATTAAAACAATCCTTTAGGTTGCTTATAGTTTGAAAAAGTTTATAATTAAATAGTATGAATTAAAAATATTAGGAGGTCAATATGGGAAATATTGAAGAAAGATTGGCAAAAGAGCTTGGATTAAAACTTAATCAAGTTAATAATGTAATTGAAATGTTAGATGAAGGCAATACAGTCCCTTTTATAGCTAGATATAGAAAAGAAAGAACAGGTGGACTTTCTGATGAAATTTTAAGAAAGCTTTCAGAAAGATTAGTGTACTTAAGAAACTTAGAGGAAAGAAAAGCAGATATTTCAAGGCTTATTAATGAACAAGGAAAACTTACTGAAGAAATATCTAAAGCACTTGAAAAAGCTGAGACATTAACAGAAGTGGAAGATATTTATAGACCATATAAACCTAAAAAAAGAACAAGAGCAACTATAGCAAAAGAAAAAGGTCTTGGAGATTTAGCTGACTTAATCTTAAGTGGAAAATTTAAAGGTGATTTGTTAGCTGAGGCTTCAAAATATGTAAATGAAGAAAAGGGAGTAAATAATGCTGATGAAGCACTCTTAGGAGCACAAGATATTATAGCAGAATCAATTTCTGAAGAGGCTAAATTTAGAAAATATATAAGAGAATTGACATTAAGAGAAGGAACAATAGAATCTAAAGGTGCTAGTGAGGATACTACTCCATATGAAATGTATTATGATTATAGTGAAGAAGTGAAAAATATTCCTCCTCATAGAATATTAGCAATAAATAGAGGGGAAAAAGAAAAAGTTTTATCTGTAAAAATTAATATAAATGAAGAGAAAGTTATAAAATATTTAGAAGATAAGCTACTAAATAATAATGAAATAACAGATGAACAGATGAAAATTGCAATAAGAGATGCATATAAGAGACTTATTTTTCCTTCAATAGAAAGGGAAGTAAGAGGAGAACTTACTGATAAAGGCGAAGAGGGAGCAATAAACATATTTAAGGAAAATTTAAAGGCATTACTTATGCAGGCTCCTATTAAAGGAAAAACTGTTATGGGGTATGACCCAGGATTTAGAACAGGATGTAAAGTTGCTATATTAGATAAAACAGGAAAATTTTTAGAGAATGTTGCTGTCTATCCTACAGTTCCAAAGAAGGATATAGAAGGAACTAAGAAGACATTAAAAGCATTGATAGCAAAATATGATGTTGATGTTATTTCTCTTGGAAATGGAACAGCTTCAAGAGAGTCTGAGGAAGTAATTGCTGAAATGATTAGTGAAATTAAGAAAGAAACTGGAAAAGAAGTATCTTATGTAATTGTTTCAGAGGCTGGAGCTTCTGTATATTCTGCCTCAGAACTTGGAACCAAAGAATATCCAGATTTAGATGTTACTGTAAGAGGAGCAATATCAATAGGAAGAAGGCTTCAAGACCCTATGGCAGAATTAGTAAAGATAGACCCAAAAGCTATTGGAGTTGGACAATACCAACATGATGTTACTCAAAAAAGATTAGAAGAATCTTTAAAAGGAGTTGTTGAGGATTCTGTTAATAAGGTTGGAGTAGATTTAAATACTGCAACACCATCATTATTGACATATGTTTCAGGAATAAATGCAGCAATAGCTAAGAATATTGTAGATTATAGAAATGAAAATGGTGGATTTAAAAATAGAAAAGAATTATTAAAAGTAAAAAGATTAGGACAAAAGGCTTATGAGCAATGTGCAGGATTTTTAAGACTTCCAGAAAGTGATGAGCTTTTAGACAACACTTCAGTACATCCTGAATCATATGGAGAGGCAAAAAAGTTAATAGAAATTTTAGGATACACAAAGGAAGATTTAAAAAATAGAAATTTATCTGATATTGAAGAAAGAGTTAAGGAAAAAGGAATAAAAAATATTGAAAAAGATATTGAAATTGGAGAGTTAACATTAAAAGACATAATAAAAGAGCTTCAAAAACCAGGAAGAGACCCTAGAGATGAAATGCCAAAACCAATCTTAAAAACAGGAGTTATAGATTTAAAAGATTTAAAGCCAGGTATGATCTTAATGGGAACAGTAAGAAATGTTTCAGATTTTGGAGCATTTGTAGATATTGGAGTTCACCAAGATGGATTAGTTCATAAAAGCCAAATGGCAAATAGATTTGTAAAGCATCCTCTTGATATCGTTAAGGTTGGAGATATTATTAAAGTAAAGATATTAGAAGTTGATTCTAAAAGAAAAAGAATATCTTTAACAATGAAGGATATTAAAGAATAACAATTTAAAAAACTGTTATACAATAAATAAAAGTTTATTGTGTAACTGTTTTTTGTTTTATTTTGAATTAGAACCATCAAAATAAAATTATATTTATTTTTAATAATCAAAATTTTATAGGTAGTAATTTTTAAAAATATTAATTTGAAAACGTATGAAATTTTGCGAAAATAAATGTAAATGATTATAAAAATCAAATTAATAAAAATATTTAATTGGTATTGAAAAAATAGCATTAAAGTAGTAAACTAACTAATAAACAAATAAAAAATATATATTTTTATTAACGAATTATAATTTTATGTGGGGGCGTTTATAAAATGAACGGTTTATTAATGATTGGTATCGCAATAGTAGTATTAGCAGGTGCCTATTTACTTTATGGAAGATGGCTTGCAAATAAATGGGGAATAGACCCTAAGGCAAAAACACCAGCTTACAAATA
>JALFQD010000166.1 GCA_022785265.1 Clostridium sp.
TACACTCTCCTTTAAAATATGTTCTAAATTTCTTAAGGAAAATATATCATATTTAAAAGCTTATAGTGTAACTCTAAAAAACTATAACTTGTTATAGTTTTTTATTATAACTAAATTATTTAACTTCCTCAATTTTATTAACTTCATATCCAAGTTTTTCAATAATCTTTTTTACTTCTTCTGCATTAATTGTTTTATTTCCAGTAACTATTGCTAAGTTTTCTTTAAGATTTATTTCACAGGCTAAATAACTAACATCATTTATAGCATTTTCTATTTTATTGGCACAATTTTCACAATGCATTCCACTTATAAATACCTTCTTTTTATCTGCAATATAATTAAGAGTTTTTTTACTTTTTTCTACACTTCCTCCTCTACAACATCCTCCTTCGCCTTTAAAGTGTTTTTTTGAATTTATTATTGCAAATATACATATTCCAATTAATATAATTAAAATTATAACTGTTGACATAATTTTTCCTCCTCTACATAAAATAAAAAAAGCAGCTTATTTATGCTGCTCTTTTTTAGAAACTTTAACAAGTAGTAGTTTTGAATTATCACATAATGAACCATGTGGACATGCCCCACAGGCTCCACAATTTCCACCACATGATGACTTTCCACTTTTTTTATCTTTTATCATAGATTTAATAATCAATGTTACAATGGCAATTAAAACAATTAATATGATAAAGGTTGATAAATTCATTATGTTCATCTCCTTTTTTTATCTAACTGAATACTGAACTTCTACTTTATCTGATACTTTTGGTTTTCTAACTAATAAGTAAATTAACCCTATAATTAATAGTATTGCTACAACTGTTCCAAAACCAAATGTACCATTAACTATTAAGTTACCAATTTGATAAATAATTAAAGCAATAACATAAGCAAATACACATTGATAAGTAATAGCAAAAGCAGTCCATTTACTATTATTCATTTCTCTCTTTATTGCACCTATTGCTGCAAAACAAGGAGCACATAATAAGTTAAATGCTAAGAATGAGTAAGCAGATATTGTTGTAAAGCTTGCAGCTAATGTACCCCAAATTTCTGAACCATCTTCAGCTACTTCAGCAAATCCATATAATTGACCAAATGTTGCTACAACATTTTCTTTAGCAACTAAACCTGTAATACTTGCAACAGCTGCTTTCCATTCTCCCCATCCAAGTGGAGTAAATATCCATGCAATTACTTTTCCTAATGTTGATAATAAACTATCATTAATATCATCTACCATACCAAAGCTTCCAGCTTGAACTCCAAATGATTGTAAGAACCAAATGACAATTGTTGAAAGCAATATAACTGTTCCAGCTTTCTTAATAAAGCTAAATCCTCTTTCCCACATACTTCTTAAGACATTAACAACTCTAGGTGCATGATATGCTGGCATTTCCATAACAAATGGAGCTGGGTCACCAATAAATAATTTTGTTTTCTTTAATATAATACCTGAAATAACAATTGCAAAAACACCTAAGAAATAAGCACTTGGAGCCACCCATGAAGCACCATCAAATAAAGCACCAGCAATAAGTGCGATAATTGGAAGTTTAGCTCCACAAGGAATAAATGTTGTTGTCATAATTGTCATTTTACGGTCACGGTCACTTTCAATTGTACGGCTTGCCATAATTCCTGGAACACCACATCCACTACCAATTAACATTGGAATAAATGACTTTCCTGATAATCCAAACTTTCTAAAAATACGATCCATAATAAATGCTACACGAGCCATATATCCACAATCTTCAAGTATAGCTAAGAATGCAAATAATACAAGCATTTGTGGTACAAATCCAAGTACTGCACCAACACCTGCTACAATACCATCAAGAATTAAGCTTTGTAACCATCCAGCACAGTTAACTGCTTCTAAAAAGCTTTCAATTGCTGGTGGAATTATTTCACCAAATAATACATCATTTGTCCAGTCTGTAACTATTGTTCCAACTGTTGTAACTGATACATAATAAACTATAAACATAACTAGTGCAAATATTGGAAGTGCTAATATACGATTTGTTACAATCTTATCAATTTTATCTGATGTTGTTAAGCTTTCACGATTTGCTTTCTTATAACAATCTTTAATTATTGTTGAAATATATGAATATCTTGCATCTGTAATAAT
>JALFQD010000169.1 GCA_022785265.1 Clostridium sp.
TGTTTCCATATCATCAAAAGTATCTACATTTACCTTTATATTATATTTATCTTTAAATTCCTTTAATGTTTCACTATCAATATTTTCACCATAGTTAAGAAAATTTACTACTTTCTTTGAGCTATTACATCCTGTAAATAAGCAAGCCATAAGGGCAATAGAAAGTATTATACTAATTTTTTTCATTAACTTCTTCATGGATGCTCTCCTTTTCTAATTCTTGATTTTTTATAAATTCAACTTCACATTTTGCAAATTCTTCAAAAGCTTTAATGAATTTAAATACATGAGTTATATTGTGACATGTTGATAAAAATAATGTTTCAAATTGAGAAGGTGGTATATTTATGCCACTTTTAATCATATGCATAAAATATCTCTTAAATCTTTCTTCATCACATTTTTTAACATCTTCAAAGGTTCTTACTTTTCCTTCTGTAAAGAATATTGTCATCATTCCACCATATCTATTTATTGATATTGGTATATTATATTTTTCACTTACCTTATATAAACCTTCTTCAAGCTTCTTTCCAATATGTTCTATATGATTATAATATTCTTCATGTTCTTTAAGTTGCTTTAAGGTTGCAAGTCCAGCTGCCATAACTATAGGATTTCCTGACATTGTACCTGCTTGATATACCCCTCCAAGAGGAGAAAGTTTTTCCATTATTTCTTTCTTTCCTCCATAAGCACCACAAGGAAGTCCTCCTCCCATTATTTTTGCATATGTAACTAAGTCTGGTGAAACATCAAAAAGACTTTGTGCTCCAGTAAATGATACTCTAAAGCCTGACATTACTTCATCAAAAATTAAAACAGAATTATACCCATTACATAATTTTCTTAATCTTTTCATAAATTTTTCTTCAGCCTTTATTGTACCCATATTACCAGCTACAGGTTCAATTATAACTGCTGCAATTTCTTTTCCATATTTCTTAAATAACTTTACAAGTTGTTCCTCATCATTATAAACACCTATTAATGTATTTTTTATGCTATCTTCTGGAACTCCTAAAGAACCTGGAATACCATCTGTTAAAACTCCAGAACCTGCCTCAACTAAAAATCCATCAAAATGACCATGATAGCAACCTGCAAATTTAACTATCTTATCTCTTCCTGTATATCCTCTTGCAAGTTTTATAGCACTCATAGTAGCTTCTGTTCCTGAATTAACCATTCTTATCATTTCAACATTTGGCATATTTTCGCATAAAAATCTGCTCATTTCAAGTTCTAAAAAAGTTGGTGCTCCAAAGGCTAATGCTTTTTCTGAAGTTTCTTTTATAGCTTCAACAACTTTTTCATTGCAATGCCCTAATAATAAAGGTCCCCAAGCTAAAACAAAATCTATATATTCTTTTCCTTCTTCATCTACTATAATAGCCCCTTTTCCAGACTTAATAATAGGCGGTGTCATGTCCATTCCTCTATAGCTTCTAACAGGGCTATTAACTCCTCCTGGCATATATTTTTTGCTTTCATTAAAAATTATTTCATTTTCTTTCATATGTATTCATCTATCCTTTTAAAATTCTTCCTGCATAAATTGCATAATATGTTATTATTATATCCGCACCAGCTCTTTTTATTGAAGTAAGCATCTCCATAACAACTCTTTCTTCATCAATTAAATTTTGTTTTGAAGCTGCTTTTATCATTGCATATTCTCCACTAACACTGTAAGCACAAACAGGAACTACTGTTCTATCTTTAACCTCTCTTATTATATCAAGATAAGATAAAGCAGGTTTTACCATAACTATATCTGCTCCTTCTTGTATATCCATTTCAACTTCTTTTAATGCTTCCCTTCTATTTGCAGGGTCCATTTGATAAGTTTTTCTATCTCCAAATTTAGGAGCAGAATTAGCAGCCTCTCTAAAAGGACCATAAAAGGCTGAGCAATACTTTGCAGAATAGCTCATTATAGGTATATTTTTAAACCCAGCCTTATCTAATGCTTCTCTTATAAAGCCTACTCTTCCATCCATCATGTCAGATGGTGCAATCATGTCTGAACCTGCTTTTACATGTGATACTGAAATCTTTGCTAAATACTCTAATGTTTTATCATTATCTACATAATCTCCATCTAATATACCACAATGACCATGGTCTGTATATTCACACATACAAACATCTGTTATAACATACATATTTTTATCTATTTCTTTTATTTTTCTTATAGCTCTTTGAACAATTCCATCGTCATTATAAGCTTCGGAGCCACAAGAGTCTTTATGATTTGGTATTCCAAACAAAAGAACTCCTCTAACTCCTGCATCTTTAACTTCATTTATAATTTCTTCAAGCATATCTACAGAATAATGATAACAATCTGGAAGAGAGCTTATTTCTCTTTTTATTCCCTCTCCTTCAACAACAAAAATAGGATAAATAAAATCCTTAGGAGAAAGCTCTGTTTCTCTTACTAAATCCCTAATGCTTTCGTTAAATCTTAATCTTCTGCTTCTATTAAGCATTTATTACACTTCCCTTTTTCTCATTTCAATAATTTCTTTTAAAAATCCTTCTTCTGAATGTTCATTGCATACTAATGCATTTATTCCATTGTCAAGTAATGCATTACTTGTTTGAGGTCCTATTGCTATGCATTTTTTCTTCTTTATCTTTTCTAATCCTACCATTTGAATCATATTTCTAACAGTACTTGGACTTGTAAATAAGACTATATCTACATCATCAAATGCCCTAATGTTTGTTATTGTTCCTGGCACAGTATCATAAATATTAACCCTATCTACCAATACATTAGCATCCTCTAGTTGTTCTTTTAGAGTATTTTTACTTTTAGCAGAGCAAGGAATTAAGACCACATCATCTGGAGAAAGATGATGCTTTATTGCTTTAAAAAGTCCTTCTGCCATAAACTCCTTTGCCATTGTAAAAGGCTGTATTCCTCTTGCCTCTAAAGCACTTTTTGTTGCTTTTCCAACTACAGAAATCTTAGCATTAATTCTTCTTATATCATACTTTTCTTTTATTAAATAATCAAAAAATATATTAACTGCATTAGCTGAAGTAAACAATATATGATTATAATCTTCAAGCTTACTTAAATATTTTTTTAATTTTTCTGAAGTATCTTCTATCTTTATTGAATTTACCTCTAAAACATCAGCTCCCATCTCAGTAAGCTTCTTTTTTAAATTTGATGACTGATTTTTAGCTCTAGTTATGCATATGTTAGTTCCAAACAAAGGCTTATTTTCATACCATGATAATTCTTTATTTAAAGTTACTACCTTTCCAATAACTATGATACATGGAGATTTAAGCTTTGCTCTTAACACCCTTTCTTCTATATTTTCTAAGGTTCCTACTACCTTTTTTTGCTTAGAAGTTGTTCCTTTCATCACAACTGCTGTTGGTGTATTTATATCTTTTCCATTTTCAACTAACTCTCTTACTATTTTTCCTAAGTTTGATAAGCCCATCATAAATACAAGAGTTCCTTCTTCCCTTGCTAATGCCTTAAAATTAACTTTACTTTCCTTTGCAGACATTCCTGTAACAATATGAAAGCTTTGAGCCATTCCTCTATGAGTTATTGGAATTCCTGCATAATTTAATACTGCAACTGGAGAGGTAACTCCAGATATAACTTCAAAATCTATATCTAACTCTCTTAAAGCTAATACCTCTTCTCCTCCTCTTCCAAAAACATAAGGGTCTCCACCTTTTATTCTTCCAACAATCTTGCCTTTTTTAGCAAACTTTATAAGATTATTATTTATCTCTTCTTGACTTTGATAATGTGCACCTGGTTCTTTTCCACAATAATATATTTCGCAATCTGGTCTTAAATAATTTAAAATATTGTTTGAAACAAGCCTATCATATAATACTACATCACACTTTTTTAATGCTTCAACAGCTTTTAAGGTTAATAATTCTTCATCCCCTGGTCCTGTTCCTATAATATAAACTTTTCCCATTAAAATCACCTGCCATTATTTATTATCTTTTTTGCTAACTCCTTACCAAGTTCAATATTATCTTCTTTATTTCCATATATATCTTTCTTTACTATTTTACCATTAATTTGATAAACTCCCAATAGATATATGTGTTTTCCCTCTATTTTGGTAAAGCTTCCAATAAGACTATGACAATCTCCATTTAAAGCTTTCATAAAACTTCTTTCTGCTTCTACTCCTATTCTTGTTTCTTCATTATCAATCTTTTTAAAGTATTCTCTATTTACACCATCTTTTAAACACTCAACTCCAAGTGCTCCTTGCCCTATCGCTGGAAGAAATATTTCTGGATTAAAATAATCTGTTATTAAATTTTCTAAACCTAATCTTTTTAACCCTGCTGATGCTAAAATTATACCATCTAAATTTTCACTATTCATCTTTTCAAGTCTTGTTTGAACATTTCCTCTTATAGATATAACCTCTAAATCACTTCTAAGTTCTTTTAAAAGAGCCTTTCTTCTTATACTACTAGTTCCTATCTTAGCACCTTTTCTAATCTCATTAAAAGGTATTCCTTCTCTTGATATAAAAACATCTCTTACATCTTCTCTTTCTGGAATTGCTGTAATTTCAAATTTATCTCCAAGCTGAAAAGGAACATCTTTCATGCTGTGTACTGCTGCATCTGCCTTTTTTTCTAAAAGGGTATATTCTATATCTTTTGTAAAAACTCCCTTTCCACCTATTTTATCTAATGTTACATCAAGCCTTTTATCCCCTTCCGTAACTACCAACAACTTTTTTAAAGATAAACACTCTTCTTTTTCTTTTACAAGCTCCATTACTCTTTCTGTTTGTATTTGAGCAAGTTTACTTTTTCTTGTTGCTATAATTAGTTCCTTCAATCTCTTCACCTCTTTAAGTTATATTTTTTATGTATAATATTTTAACTAATGTGCTTTTTTATATCATCACACTTTTTCTCAATACATACCTTTATTTTCATTAAAAATCCTTATAAATATTATATAATATTTTATCATATACACTTAATTTAATTAACAAAAATCATAATAAATATATTGTTTCTTTATTCACTTTAACTAAAAAAACTATTGCACAATACAATTAACTATGCAATAGCTTTTTTAATATGTATATTTTATAAACTTTCTAAAATATCATTTATAAATTTTTCTTTACCTATTCTATCCATAACATGACATATTCTTTCACGATGTTGTCCATTTGCTCTATAATACTCCATTATCTTATCAACAACATGTACAATTTCATCTTCTTTAAATATTCTTCCTAAAGAAGTACCAAGGCTCATGCCTCTTCCATATCTTCCACCAACAAATATTTCAGCACCCTTTTCCATAGAAACAAATCCACCTGGGCGACATGCTCTTACACATCCTCCACAATTTACACATAAGTCTTTATTAAATTCTATTTTCTTATCAACAAGTTTAAGTGCTTTTTGCCTACATGCCTTAACACACATTCCACAACCTACACATTTTTCTTCAACATACTTAGGTACATTTCTTCCTGCTATACCTATATCATTTATACTTGCTTTTGCACAGTTATTAGCACAACCAACTATACCTATCTTGCACTTAGCTGGAGTATCAGTTCCAAAATACTTTTCTTCAAGTTGTCTACATATTTCTTGAGTATCAATATTACCATGAAGACACACTGTTCCTTTACAAGAAACTAATGGTCTAACCTTAAGTCCTGTTCCACCATATCTTAATCCTAATTCATCTGCTTCTTTTCTAAACTTTTCTACATCTTCATCCTTAATCCAAGGAATTTCTAATTGAAGTCTTGTTGTAACTCCAGCATACCCTCTTCCATACTTATCAGCTAAATATTTTATATTTCCTAATTCTTCAGTAGTATAATTTCCTGCCTTGCTTAATATTCTTACTGCAAAGTGCTCCTTATCATTTTGAAGTAAAAATCCTAATTCCTTTAATTCGCTTTGTCTTTTAACATTAACAGCCATTAATTTACTCCTCCTACTTTCACTGTATTTATACAACCCTATTTACATTTTAATATAAACCCTTGCCATAATCAAATACTATTAATCTATAATGTTGATAAGTAAATACTATTAATAAAAAGCATAGTGAATATATTATTTTGCTCTTCCGCCCTGCTAGCTCCAAGTCAGGACAAAATAATATATTCACTATGCTCTAACTAAAGGAAAGGAAATTCTTAAACTTTTTTCTTTTATTAAGCTTTATTATTAACTTAGCAAGTTATCCACAGTTTTCAAAATATATAATTTCCTGATAATATAAAAAACAAATGAAAAAATATTGTATAAAATATGATATTTTTAGTAATAATAACTTTATTACTAAATGCTTAATATAAGGAGTT
>JALFQD010000171.1 GCA_022785265.1 Clostridium sp.
CTCCAAAATATAAACCCTTTACTCCAACTTTAAAAGTACCCTTAGGAGTAGGCGTACTTGCTTTTCCTATTGTACAAAGAAAGCTTTTTTCAAAAATCCACTTTCCAATACTACCTTTAAATACATTTACCCTAAAGTTATCAAGCTCTACATATATAAGAAAATTAGTTGTACTAGAATATCCATTATCATTTACAATTTTAGTAACCCTTTCAATATAACTATCGTCAGCTTCTCTGTTATATTCCTTTATAGAATCTTTTTTAAATAACCTTGATAAAAATCTCATACATTTTCCTTATTATTGATACATATAATATATTTATTCAATAATAACACCTTTAAAAACTATTTTAGACTTTATATTGAATGCTTTTTAGTTAACTTTATTTTTTACTTAAAAATCTAATTATTAAATAATATCTCCATATAATTTCTTCTACCATACAATATTCTATATATAGAAATAAACTCTTCTTCTACTTTATAAAATATGATATATTTTCCAGCAACAATAAATCTATAGTCTTTATCTACCTCTATAACTGATGATAGCTTTTTCCCCATAAGAGGAAATTCTACTAATTTTTCATATGATTCTATTATTTGTTTTACAGTTCTTAATGCAGCTTCTTCACTTAAAAGTTCTTCAGAAATATAACTTTTTATTTCCTTTAAATCTTTTAAAGCAATTGGTGTCATTCTTACTTTTTTCATTTATTTATTCTACTCCTAAAACATTACGTACTTCTTCTGATGATATCCACATTTCTTCATCTTTAATAGAATTCTCAGCTTCTGAAAGCTTTGATAATAATTTTATAGCTGCCTTTGTCTTTTCATAGTCTTCAATATCAATTAAGACATATCTTCCTCTTCCATTTTTGGTTAAAAATACTGGCTCTCCAACTGCAATATCTCTTAATACTTCATTATAGTTTCTTAAATCTGATACTGGTTTAATATTAGGCATACTTATCACTTCCTTAATTTAATATATTACTATTATATCATATTTTTCTTAAAATTAAACGTAAAATATCTCTTAATATAAAAATTTAAATTGAATCAATCCCTAATATTTTCAAAAATTTTTCTTCACATAAAGCTAAAAAATCATTTATTTTAATGTCTGTAGACTCATCAAAATCTTGTCCCAAAAAATCTTCTAAATACCATTCATAATCTTTATCAATATTATACTTTTCTTTTAATAAATTTGTAATATCTTCTTCTGCTATAAACTGATTGTCTACTACCCTTTTCATAATATTGTATGTTATCACATCTGATGAAAGGCTTAATATTAAAATTTCACACCAAATATTAGTTACAAGTGTTTCATTTTTAGTAACTTCATACTCTAAACTCTTTATTTTTGCATTTTGCAAATTCATTAAGCATCTTACCTTATTGGTTATATCAGTATCTTCAGTCTGCAATGATTGAATAAAAGCTATTCTTTCTTTTTCTTTTTTCTCTTTCTCTTGTATACGCTCATAAGTTATTTTAGATTTTTCTACACATTCATCTAATAACTCAGACAAATCAATATGCATATTTTCTTGCATTTGATTAAATAACTCCTCAAGTGCATTTGGCAATATTCTATTTTGAGGCATTTTTAACATATTTCTTGTTATAAAATTACTTAATTCATCAGATACAAAATCTACTCCTTGCATATAATCATTTGTCAATTCTTGTAATACAAAAATAATTCGACAATACTTTTGTCTTTCCACTTCTCCTCTATTTATTACAATTCTTCTTGACCTATAATTATCTAGTATTCTAATAAATTCTTCTGCCAAAAATGTTCTTCCATTAATGCTAATCCAATCTTTCATAAAAAACTCCTGTCTTATTAAATATAAATTTTAAACAAATAAAGTATTTTTCAATACAATAATTTCAGGGAAAAGAAAAAAGCTTGAAATATACTTTTTCATGTATATCTCAAGCTTTACTTTATCTATTTTTTACAAGTTTTAAAATAGACTACTTATTCATTCCTTCTTCAACAGCAACAGCAACAGCAACAGTAGCTCCTACCATTGGGTTGTTACCCATTCCGATAAGACCCATCATTTCAACGTGAGCTGGAACTGAAGATGAACCTGCAAATTGTGCATCTGAGTGCATTCTTCCCATTGTATCTGTCATACCATAAGAAGCTGGTCCTGCAGCCATGTTATCTGGGTGAAGAGTTCTTCCTGTTCCACCACCTGATGCAACTGAGAAGTATTTCTTACCTTGTTCTATACATTCTTTCTTGTATGTTCCTGCAACTGGGTGTTGGAATCTTGTTGGGTTAGTTGAGTTACCAGTGATTGATACGTCAACACCTTCCATATGCATTATAGCAACACCTTCTCTAACATCGTTAGCACCGTAACATCTAACCTTAGCTCTATCTCCATTAGAGTAAGCTTTTTCTGAAACGATAGTAACTTTTCCAGTGTAGAAGTCAAAATCAGTTTGAACATATGTGAATCCATTAATTCTTGAAATAACCTTAGCAGCATCTTTTCCAAGACCGTTTAAGATAACTCTTAATGGTTCCTTTCTTACTTTGTTAGCTTTTTCAGCTATCTTTATAGCACCTTCAGCAGCAGCGAATGATTCGTGTCCTGCTAAGAATGCGAAACACTTAGTTTCTTCTCTTAAAAGCATAGCTCCTAAGTTACCATGTCCTAATCCAACTTTTCTGTCATCTGCAACAGAACCAGGAATACAGAAAGCTTGTAATCCTTCTCCGATAGCTTCAGCAGCATCAGCAGCCTTAGTACATCCTTTCTTTATTGCTATTGCAGCACCTAATGTATAAGCCCATCCAGCATTTTCAAATGCAATTGGTTGAGTTTCCTTAACTATTGTATATGGATCTACTCCTATAGAAGCACAAACTTCTTTTGCATCTTCTAATGTTTTCATTCCGTACTTTTCTAATACTGGAGTGATTTGTCCTATTCTTCTTTCATAACTTTCAAATAATGCCATGATTTAACTTCCTCCTTGTTTTGCTAATTATTCATTTCTTGGATTTACGAATTTTACTGCATCGTCAACTCTTCCGTATTGACCCTTAGCCTTTTCTAATGCTTCGTTAGCATCCATTCCTTTTCCGATCATTTCCATCATCTTACCAAGGTGAACGAATTTGTATCCGATTATTTCATCATCAGAATCTAATGCAATATCAGTTACATATCCTTCTGCCATTTCTAAGTATCTTGGTCCCTTAGCTAAAGTTCCATACATAGTACCAACTTGGCTTCTTAGACCCTTTCCTAAATCTTCAAGACCTGCTCCTATTGGTAGTCCACCTTCTGAGAAAGCAGTTTGAGTTCTTCCATATACTATTTGTAAGAATAATTCTCTCATAGCTGTGTTTATAGCATCACAAACTAAGTCTGTGTTTAAAGCTTCTAATATTGTCTTTCCAGGTAATATTTCTGAAGCCATAGCTGCTGAGTGAGTCATTCCAGAACATCCAATTGTTTCAACTAGAGCTTCTTGAATAACACCATCCTTAACATTTAAAGTTAATTTACATCCTCCTTGTTGAGGTGCACACCAACCAATACCATGAGTTAAACCAGAGATATCCTTTACTTCTTTAGCTTTTACCCACTTACCTTCTTCAGGAATAGGTGCTGGTCCATGATTTACGCCTTTAGCAACTACGCACATTTCTTCAACTTCTTTTGAATACATCATATACTTTTTTCTCCTCCCTAATTATTAAATTACATTAGCTGAATATTAAGCTATTAACATACTAGGTCAAAAATTGTCCCATATGGGATAACTTCATCCTACCATCTATTTTATCAAATGAATTTAATTCTAACAACAAAATTGTATAAAAAACTTATCAATTTCTCTAAAAAAATTTACTTCTTGCTTTTTTTTACTAAATATGATATTATCTTAATTGCATTTGAAATAATAAAATGCCGGTGTGGCGGAATGGCAGACGCAGTGGACTCAAAATCCACCGATGGCGACATCGTGCCGGTTCGACCCCGGCCACCGGCACCATAGAATTTAAAGAATGGCTATATCACTAAGTTTTAATGACTTTTTAATATAGTCATTTTTCTTATTTAGTACTATTTTTCCCACTACTAAAACATAAAAAGCTATGAGAAGAAGTATAAAATTTCTCATAGCTCTAAAGCTTTCTACAATGAATTGTAGGATACTTATTTAACTAATTTCAAGTTGGCTATCTCATAACAATTAGTCTTTATTACATTCTCCAAATTATAAACTTTATTTTTAATCTCTGTAATATCCTCTTTAGTTCCTGCAACTGCATTATATAAGATATCTATTTTCTTATCTATTGATTTAACTTCTATCTTTAGCTCTTCCTGATTTGCCTTTAATTTTTCTTGATATGTTCTTAAATCTTTTATATATATTTTTAATTCTTCTATGCTTTTAGTGATACCTTGTAATAATTCTAATACTTCTTTATCCTTACTTGCCACTCTCCTATAAATTTATATATTACTTTACTTTCTTCAAATATTTTATATCCATTTCATGCTCACCAACGGACAACTTAACAATTTCAACTTCTGTTTTTATATCATTTATACCTGTTTTAATTTCTGATATGCTTTCTCCAATTTCATCTGATACAAGCTTTCCAATTCCTTTTGAAATATCATCAAGTCTGATTTCTATTTTATCAAGTCTTATATTGGTTTGTTCTTGGTTTGTCTTTAGTTCTTTTACATCTGTTTCAATTTTATCAAGTCTTTTATTTACTTTTTCAAATCCGTTAGTCATTTCTTGCATTAAGCTTTTCATTATTTCCATCATTTCTTTATCCATACTTTCCACGCTCCTATAAATTTATTGATTATATTATATCAAATAATTTATAATTCTTCATCTTCTAAAGGTTAGATAATATATGTTAGTTTATTTGTTCTGGTGCTTTTTCATAAATATATTTTTCTGATTTACTAAGTTCAGTTTTTCCATTTGCACCTATTTGCATAATCATTACTTCATCCTCATTATCTAATTCTTCATCTTCAACTTCTAAAAGTTCCTTATTAATAAAGATAGTTTTTAGTTTTTTATCATTTATATAAACATTGCTAAACTCAGTAAAGTTTTCACCAGCAACATATATATTTCCATTAGCTGTGTATACTCTATCTATCTTTACATCTTCCACATCATATCTCATATCTGTAGGTTTAAATGGATTTGTTCTTCCGTATATATATTGTTTTCCATAAAGCATATCATATTGTAACAATCTTAACGCTTGTTGATAATCAGGTGCATTTTGAAATTGTTGATGATACTTTATCAAAGTTCCATTATGAATATCTAATCTATTTGCAACTTCTGCTGATAATTGATAAGCAAATAAATCTTTATCTTGTTTTTCTAATTCAAAGTTACTCCACATAATGTATTCTGTTTGATACATATCACCATTAGTTAAAATTTCATCAGAAACTTGCTTTCCATCTATATGTAATGTTGGAAGATGGTCTCCATACATTACTAAAACTACATCTTCATCATAATTTGATAATGTTTCTGTAAGTTCTTTTACAAACATGTCCATTTCATGAATCTGATTAACATAATATTCAAAGGCATTTTTTTCTCCTTCATCTTCAATACCATCAATTGTTATCTCTTGATTTTCATCCACAACTTCCTTTGGATATTCACCATGTCCTTGTACTGATATGGTATATATATAGTCTGGGTTATCATTATACTTTAAGCATTTCATTATTTCTTCTGTTAAATATTTGTCCTTAGCCCAGTCTATAGGATTCATTTCATATGCATTCATAAATTCTAATGAAGTAAAGGTATCAAATCCTAAATTAGGGAATACAACATTTCTACTATAAAAAGTTGACCTATTATTATGAATTGCATGAGTGCTATATCCTAAATCTTTTAAAGTATAATTTATGTTTTCACAAGTTTTCTTTTTAAGTATTGTTTTATATGGATACTCTCCAGTTCCAAAATAATCTAAAGACATTCCTGTCATGACTTCAAATTCAGTATTTGCAGTACCTGCTCCATATCCTGGGACAGTTAAATATCCTGATGAATACTTATCTCTAAGTTCAGTAAATGTAGGGATTGGATTTTCAGATAATGTTATTCCCTTTACATGACTAGGATCAAAGAATGATTCTAATTGAAGCATAATCACATTAACCTTAGAATTTTTAGTTTCTTCATCTTTAGTTTTTTCTTTTATTTCATTAATACGATTTTCTGAATAATCCTTTGGTCTAGAAACTCCAGTATTTATAGCAGTACTACAAAAGCTATAAGGGAAGCCATATTCTAAATATGCATTTGCTATATTTCCAAAATAAATAGAGAGAACTCCTTGTTTTATTAATACAACAGTTGTCATTAAAAAGAAGGCAGTATATGCTACTATACAAGCTAAATTTCTTTTATATGATATTTTTTTACTTCTTCTTGGTGAATAAATAAACATCAATACTAAACATACTAACACTAAAATTAATGCTACTACTATCAAGACTAGTTGAAAGCCATTAAGATATTTATTTAATATTGATAATACATTAGATAGCATTTTTAAATCAATATAAGTTAAAGGTGTTATTCTATTAGATAAAACTATAGCATTTGTTGTTGCTAATCCAATCCATACAATAGAAACTAAACTTACATAAAAGATTCGTCTTTTTAATAAAAATGCAATCTGATATGTTGCAAATAAAATCATAACACTATATACAAATATAAGTGGATTTCCAGTTATATGATTTATAGCTCCTTTAAGTCCTCCTTCACCTAATATTTCAATTATTATGGTAACTAAAAATGAAGCTAATATTGTAAAAACAATAGAACTCTCTTCCATTTTCTTCATTAACTTTTTCATCTTTTCCTCCAATTTCTTAACTTTAAATAATAATTTATAAGTTTTACTATACCATATTATATAATAAAAACAATAAGTTTAAAATTTAATTAAGAAAAACTTCATACTTTAATATTTAGTATGACTACCTTTTAGACATTTTATCTATAAGAGATATTATTTCATCTATTTTCTTTTCTTCATCTCCAGATTCAAAAGCTTCTTTAACACAATGATACATATGACCACGAATAACTTCTTTATTTGCTTTTCCTATGATAGATTCTACAGCTAAAAGTTGATTAGATATATCAATACAATATCTATTATCTTCTATCATCTTTAATATTCCATCAATTTGCCCTCTTGCAGTTTTTAATAATTGTGTTACTTTTTCTTTATCTGCTTTCATGCCTTTCCCACCTTATATTTTATCTTCCAAATAGTCCTTTCTTTTCTGATACTGAAACACCTGTAAATCCTGCATCATTAACTGCCTTTAATAAAATATCATCATTTACTTCTTTTTCTAGTGTTACTATTGCTATTTTTTTCTTTAAATTTACTTTTGCTTCTGATACTCCTTCTAATGATGATAATGCACCCTCTACCTTTGCCTGACAATGTGAACAATTCATTCCATCAACTCTCACTATTTTTTTCATTTCTTCATCTTCTCCTTCTTCAAATTCTTCATTAATATTTTTATCATAAGCCTTGAAAAATCTTAATCTTAAAGCATTTAATACTACACATACTGAGCTTAAGCTCATAGCAAAAGCCCCAAACATAGGATTTAACTTCCATCCTAAAATATTATAAAAAACTCCTGCTGCTAGTGGAATACCTATTGAATTATAAAAAAATGCCCAAAATAAGTTTTCTTTAATA
>JALFQD010000237.1 GCA_022785265.1 Clostridium sp.
CCTAATACAAAAGCATATATCAACTGAAACCACGAAAAAGATACTGCAAAAGGCAATATAGTCCATTTGATATGTGCAATTGAAAATAGAATAGAGGCAATTATAATTGCAAGTTTATAATCATTTTTTTCTTCCCTACACTCAAATGTACCAAAGACAGTAATTGGTAATGCTCTGAACAAAATTTCTTCCGATGTTCCAGATAGTAAAAGTTGAAATCCTAATGAGCCTAAGATATTCGTCATATTCAGCTCATATTCATATGGTGCTATGGTATTTAATTTATAACCAATAATGTAAGAAATAAATACATATATCAAAATAACAATAGTAAAAATGCTTGTATATAATATACCTATTTTATCGACCCTGGGTTTTAAATGGAATTTTAATTTTTTTGTCTTTCCTATGATAAAAATAATCAACAATGCAATTATCATTTGAACAACATGATGTACAGAAACATGCATAAAAATGCCATCTTTATCAATCATTGTATAATTAAATAAATCAGCTATTAACTCACCAAACTTGCTTGCAAAACTTTGAACAACAAATAAAATCATTGTGACAAGGAATACATATATAATTTTTCTTTTTTTCATTTTGTTTTGCATAATACCTCCACAAATTTAAATTTGTTTACTTCTTCTTAAAAGGAGCAATAAATAGAAATTATTTCCTGATATTATAGTATACGAATTATTGGTAAAAATCAATCATATGTTGTGATATAGCCTTTATATATAAATTTTGTTTAATCTCTTTATTGAAAAATATCTTTACTTGTATAATAATTGAAATAAAGTTTAAAAACTATAAGTATTATTTTTTTATTTTTTGAAATCCTAATATTGAAAGGATGTGATTTTAATGAGTAAAAATGATAAGCAAAAAAGAACTGATGGTACAATAAATTCTTCTAATATAAAATTTCCTGCTCCATCTAAGTCTTTTAATGATAAGACCTCTGATTATGAATTTCCTGATTCTTTGAAATTAGGTGAGAAGCTTCATAGGCGTTATTAATTTTTAACTTAGTTACTATTATAAAATTTAAAAATAATCACTATTTAATCTAAAAAAACAAAAAATAAGAAAGGCTAGTACAAAAATAATTTCATATATAATATATAGCTTATTTTATATACTAAAAGTAATCTATATTATATGAACATTTATTAATGCATTAGCCTTCTTACTTTTAAATTCATACTTCTAATCTTCTAATTCATATTTCTAATTTTTTTGCTATAATTTTAATTCAAATTTCATGCAGCAGTCTGTTGCCATTTTCATGCATTCTTTTTCTTCACATTCACTTTTCATATCCCTATTAAATTCCCAAAGACCTAGTTCTGGTTCTCTTGGACTTATAGCTATATTTTCTGGGTCATTCCAATGTTTGCAGAATGCACATTTCCTTCCTGAATTTCCTCTTACATTTATTCTATACATATCTTTTCCCTCCTCATACACTTGTAAAATTTATTTTTTTGATATTATAGCATAAATTTTTCCACACGTCTATTTATGTAAAGGTTTAAATTGGATAATTTTTTTCTTAAATACAATAATTATTCTATATATAATCAACTAACATAAATGTAATAAAAATCAAAATATAATTTTTAATATTGAAAAAAAAGGCAAATCGAATATATGCAAGTTTTAATGATTTATCAACTGATACAATTTTATATAACAAAAAAAGAGTTGTTGCATAAAGAATTCTAATAACACTATATACTACATTTTATATAACTAAAATGCTATATATTGTGTAAATATTTGCTTATGCAACAACTCTTTCTAAAAAAAGTATCAATTATAGTTCATAAACTGAAATTAAAATATAAACAAAATAATAGATTAAGCTTTTATTTTTAATACTGCTCTTTCTTTATTTGATTCTGATAAAGTGTAGCATTCTCTAAGTTTTCTTATTGAATCTATTCCTTCTGAGATGGCTAGTCCTATTAAATAAGCTGCAACTACTGTACCAAATATTGCTATAAGGGGTGCTGCAACGCTTAATTCTAATAATTCAGAAATACCTTGTGCTACAG
>JALFQD010000044.1 GCA_022785265.1 Clostridium sp.
GTATATCTTTATAAAATTTATTTCCATTTTTATCAAATGTATAATATGAACCTTGAACTATATCTGCTTTTTTTTCATTTGCTGTTTTTATTAATTTTTCTATGGAGTTTTCACATAGTAAATCATCAGAGTCTAAAAACATAATATATTTTCCCTTAGCTTCATCTATTCCTCTATTTCTTGCTCCTGAAAATCCTTTATTTTCTTGGTTTATTATTTTTAAGTTTTTATTTTTTTTAAATAAATTTATTTTTTCTAATGTATTATCCTTTGAGCCATCATTTATTACTATAAGCTCATAATTATAGCTTGTCTTTTGTTTTAATACAGAGGATATACATTCTTCTATATAATCTGATGAATTGTATGCTGGTACTATTATTGAAAGGTCAATATTTTCATCTATAATCCTTTTGTTATAGGAATATTTTTTCATAGGCTTTTTAGAAATTTTATTTACCTTTTCAAAAGCCTCTTCTCTACTTACATTTAATCTTTTCTTTAAAAATAATCTAGCTACATAATAGTATATTAATAAAACCCTATAGGAAATAAATGTTAATATATTAGTTACTGCTTTATTTTTTGTTATTCTATAAAAGGTATTAAACATTCTTTCTTCCATTTTTATCCTCCCGAATTTAATAACTTTTTATTGCATTAAGAGTATTTTTCATATTACTTTTAGTTCTAAATTTATAATTTTCCTTATCTAGTACAATTAAATGAAGTATTGGAAAGGTTGCCGCTTCATGTCTTACAAAAGAACCAAAGTCTGGTTCAAAGGTAAAGGATACAAGAAGATAAGCTATAAAACTGCTTAAAGCAAGTACTACAATTTCATTTGTATTTTTATTTAAATTTCCTATTGTTTTTACTAAGTAATATAAAATAAATCCTTGATAAACTACAAAAGGCATATAAAATGGTCCATTTAAAAGAAGTTCTATAGGTAACATCATCCTTACTGCATTAATAATATAGTTAACCATATATAATGAAAGACTACCTCTATCATCAATCCAATTATTTATAGCAGATACTGCTCCTTGATTTGGTACAGTATATCTTATATTTATAAGCCTTTCATAATCTTCATAAGATATAAATTGTGAAACATAAATAAGTGCATACATTGAAATAAAAATTATAATAAATATACTTATTAAGATTTTTTTATCTACTTTTTTAACTTTAAACTGAACTACTTTTATAATCATATAAAGTATAATAAATAATACTCCCATAAGAATGTAATAACTTCTAAAGAAAGTACTTTCCCACAAAAAAATATAAAAACATAAAAGAATCTTTAAAAGCTTTGGGATTTTTTTATTTATTATTACCAAATACATTAAAAAGAAAATTCCATACTGTATAACATCCTTAGAAATATTAAAGATATATATATTTAATAAACCTACACTACAAAATATAAAAAATAACTGAAGCTTATCAGGTTCATCTAATCTGATTAACATAAAAAACATTATAAAAATAAAAATAAAAGCTAAAGTATATGCCCAATCTTGAAGGCTTGTATACCCTAAGAAATTAATTTCTCTAAACAAATCAGCAACTATTTCATAAGCATCTCCCCAAGCTTGCATACTATTACTTTCAATAGACATAGAAAGCATTCTAGAACTATCAAAAAAATACTTACTAGGCAAACAATTAAACTGAAATATCTTACAAAATATAGTAAGAGGAATAAGCATAACTAAAACTACCATCTTATTAGAAGAACTAGAATTTTTGCAATTCTCCATATAAATTCTCCTTACTTTCTTTCTCTTTAATATGATTTAAAGAATTTATATAAAAATTCTGTAGCCATAAGGTATTTTCTTTTATATCATATTTTGCTTTTTTTATTTTTTCATACATCCTTTCTTTTTTATAACCATCTTTATATGTTAATATTTTTTCTGCCCATTTTTCTGGTGACTCTTTTAAAGAAATTTCCTCAACATTTCCTGTTATATCACATTCTTTTGTAACTTTATCTGATATTATGCACTTTAATCCTGAAGCTTGAGCCTCTATCATCGTTACTGGAAGTCCTTCAAATAAAGATGGAAGTAAAAATATATCAAAGGTTTGCATTAATTTATTTATATCTTCCCTTACTCCCAAAAATTTCACAGAATTTTCAAGTCCTAAAAACATTACCTTTTTCTCTATTTCTTTTTTAAGCTCTCCATCTCCTACAAGAATAAGAATTGCACTCTTCTCCTTTTTATAAACCTCATTAAATACATCTATTAAAAAATTATGATTTTTTTGAGGAAAAAACCTTCCAACATGTCCTATTACAAATTTTCCTTCAAGATTAAGTTCTTTTCTCATTTCCTTCTCAATTTGAGGATTATACTCAAATTTTTTAGCATCTATAGCATTGTTCATGATTATCACATCTTTTCTATATTTTTTTCCATAAAGCCAGTCTCCTGCATCTTGTCCACAAGCAAACATATGGGTAACTTCTTGTTTGAGCCTTGCTTTAAAGTAATATCTTACAATGGTTTTTATATCAAAACCTTTAGGTGAATTATGAGCATGACTTATTCTTATTGGAACTTTAAGCTTTTTAGCCTCCTTTAATGCAAAATAACTTCTTTCTTCTAGGTTTGAATGTATTATCTTATATTCTGAATGTTCTTTTAAAAATTCTTTTATTTCTTTTTTATATCTTCTAAAATTTTTAGGATACATTGAACACATTCTATAAACATGGCTTCCAAGGCTTTCTATTTCATCTTCATAAGCTCCTTTATATTCTCTATTTACCATAAAATCTATTTGTATTTTACTTCTATCTATGTTTCTTAAATAATTCATCATCATACTTTCAGCTCCTCCTCTATCCATTACTGTATCTAGAACAAGAACCTTTATAGGATAGTTCATCTTCTTTCCTCCTTTAGCAGTTTACTTTCTGGCTTTACTATAAAATTACTTGGTATATCCTTATCTATAATGCTTCCAGCACCTATAATAACGTTATCTCCGATATTTACTCCTTTTAATATTGTTACATTGCTTCCTATCCAGCAGTCACTTCCTATCTTTATAGGAGTTTTAGAATATCCTTGTTCCATTATCTTCTTTTCTTTTTTAGAGAATCTATGGTTATGGTCATATATCTTCACATTTTCTCCAAATATACAACCATCTCCAATGTCTATATAAGAAAGAGAATTTATAGAACAAAAGTTATTAAAATAAACATTTTCTCCAATTCTTATAACTCCACCTTCTTCTATTGCAACAGAAAAACCTCTTCTAAAAGTACTTCCTTTTCCAAAGCTAATATGTTTTCCAAATATGATTTTAAAAAATATTTTTTTTATCATAGCTTTTGTATGATAAATAAACTTCAAAACTATCACCTTTTCATCCCTCTTTTATATGTTATTTTTAATAACTAACTGGCTTTTTATTTCCTTTCCTATTAACTTATAAAGTGACATATACTTTCTTGATACTATAGTAAAATTATATTTAAGCTCTACATCTTTATGAGCATTATCTTGAAGTCTTTTTATATCTATTTTTCCTTCTAAAATTTTATAAATTGCATCAAAATAATCTTCTAAGCTACTACATAAAAAACCATTTTCTTTATTTATTACATCCCTATTTCCTATACAATTACTTACTATACATATTTTTTTATAATACATAGCCTCTAGAAGAGCTATTGGAAGTCCTTCCCACAATGAAGTTAAAATAAAAATATCACTTTCATTCATTATTTCTAAAGCTTTTTCTTTTTCAAGCCATCCTGTAATTTTTATATTAGGTGCATTAAGTTCATTTATTAATTCTCCATCTCCAATCCATGTAAATTGTATTTTTGAAAATTTTTTTGCAATTTCATTAAATCTTTTAGGATCTTTTTGAATACTTATTCTTCCTAATGTGCATATCTTTAATTTTTTTATGTCTAATTCCTTCTCCTTAAGCTTTGGAAGTTTCTTAATATCTATTCCATTATTTATAAGGAATGCCTTTTTAGAAAGCTTTAATGCTTCTTCATATTCTCCTTTAGAGCATCCAATTATATAACCACACTTTTTACTCGATATTAATTCAATTTCTTTATATATAAGTCTTTTTATTTTACTTTCACCCTTCATTAGAAAAGAATATCCATGAGGATTATAAAAAATCTCTCTGTTTCTATCACTACAACACAATCTTCCTAAAAAACCTGCCTTTGAAGAATGTAAATGCACTATATCAGGATTTTCTTCTTTTATAATTTTTCTTATTTCAAAATAAAGTTTAAAGTCCTTAATTCCTATACTTCTTTCACCATTTTTTAATTCAATTATTTTTATACTTTTATCTAAGTAATATTTGTAATCTTTTGGAGTTTGTGGTCTTATAGCACATACTAAAACCACATTGTACTCTTCTACCATGGAATTTAATAAATCTACCATAAAGGTAAAAACTCCACCTCCAAAGGCTTCAACTATATGCATTACCTTCTTCATAAAAATCCTCCTTTCTCTAATCTTCAATACTAAGCTACAGTTTTTCTTTTTTTCTTTTTTCTACACATAGGAACTAAGCCTATTAAAGGTAGCCCAACAAATTCTTCTATATCTTCTTTCCCTTTAACTGAATTATCAAAATAATTCATGATAAGCACTAATGATATTCCTAAAGCAAGTCCCAAACAAAAACCAAAAATAATATTCTTAGGCTTATTAGGGGAAACTGGTGCTATTGGATATTTAGGATGAGAAAGAACACTTACATTACTTTTTGTAATAAGCTTTGAAGATGTTTCTATAAATTCTTCTATTACTGCATCTAGTATCTTAACTCCATCCTTTGAATTAATTGTATATATACTGAGTTTCATAACTTGTCCACTTCCGATATCTACCATCAAGGAGTTACTTAAAGCTTGCTGAGAAATATTTAATTTTCCTCTTTTAATAGCTCTTTCACTTAATTCATCAGATTTTATTATTTCAGAATAAGGTTCTATTAACTGCTTATAATATGAAAAATCCCATGATGAATTTCCACTTCCATCATCATTTATAGTTGGCATTCCAATAAATAACTTTGCTGTAGTTAGATATATAGGCTTAATAAAAAAATAAGTTAATATTATTGAGCCTATTGTTGTAATTAGTACAGTAATTATAATTACACTTGCTCTATTTTTTAAAATTTTTAAGATATCTTTAATGTTTAGTGTCTCCATTGTTCTTCCTCCAAATACTTTTATTGTTGAATATATTTTAACATATTTAGAAAAAAATGGAAGTATATTTAAAAATTATTTTTTATTTTTATAAAATGTTGCATACTTTTTAATAAATGTTACTTGAAATTATAGTATTATACTTATTTATATAAATAGGAATTTACTAATTAAAAGATAGAAAAAAAGCTTTATTATAGAAATGTTAACTTTAAGTTTCTTCTAAGAAGATTTAAAGATAATTAATGATTTAACTTTTATAAAAAGTTTTTAATCATCAAAGATTAGAATTTATATAGTGATAAAGAGATTGTACTAGAAGGAAGTATTCTTTTAAACTAGCACACAATTATAAATTAATAAAAAAAATGAGGGATCGCTAAAAGTTAAAACCCACTAATGCGACACCTCATTTATTTATATTATGCTAAATTATTAACTACTTTTCTTCCAACAGAATGATATTCTACATTATTTAATTCTGCATCCTTTATTTCGTAGCAGTTTCTTCCATCAAATATTACTGCTGTTTTCATAAGCTCTGAATATTTTTCTAATGGAACTGATTTTATTTCATTCCATTCTGTAAATATAAATACCATATCTGCATCTACTAATGTTTCTTCTGGTGTTTTTACATATGTTATTTCTGTAGGGAATTTCTTTTTAAAGTTTTCTTCTCCTACTGGGTCATAAGCAGTTATTATTGCACCTTCATCTAATAATCTTCTTATATTTGGTATTGATGGTGCTTCTCTTAAATCATCTGTTCCTGGCTTAAATGTTAAACCAAGTACAGCTACCTTCTTGTTTTTTAAGCTTCCAAATCTGTTTTTAGCTATTCTAAACATTTTATATTTTTGATTTTGGTTTACTTCTATTGTTGCTTTTATTGTTTTTAATTCATAACCATTATCATTAGCTAACCAATGAAGAGCCTTTGTATCTTTTGGGAAACATGAACCTCCATAGCCAAGACCTGCCTTTAAGAACTTATCTCCTATTCTTGGGTCATAACTCATTCCCTTTGCAACATCTTCTACATCTGCTCCTACCATTTCGCAGAAGTTTGCTATTTCGTTCATAAATGAAATCTTTAAAGCTAAGAAATCATTTGATGCATACTTTATCATTTCTGCACTTCTTCTATTTGTGACAACTATTGGTTGATTATATCTTGTATAAACTTCCATTAATATGTCTTTTGCCCAATCTGATTCTACTCCAATTACTATTCTTCTAGCCTTTAAAGTATCTACAACAGCTGTTCCTTGTGCTAAGAATTCTGGATTTGATGCTACTTCTATCTTTACATCATTTTTTGCATTTTCTTTTAAGAATTCTTCTATCTTATCATTTGTTCCTATTGGAACTGTTGATTTAACTACTACTAAGCAGTCATTTTCTAGATTTTCTGCTATTTGTTCACATACCTTAAATACATAGTCTAAATTAGCTGAACCATCTTCTCTTTCTGGAGTTCCTACTCCTATAAATACTATGTCTGCATTTTTATAAGCAGCTATGTAATCAGTTGTAAAATCTAATCTTCCTTCATTATGATTTCTTTCTAGTAATTCATCTAAGCCTGGTTCATATATTGGGCTTATACCCTTTTTCATCATAGCTACTTTGTTTTCATCAATATCTACACAAGTTACATTGTGTCCTACTTCTGCAAGGCATGCCCCTGTTACTAAGCCTACATAACCTGTTCCTGCTACCACTATTTTCATCTTAAAACTCTCTCCTTAAATATACATTCTTATATTTAACAAAAAGCTAATTTATTCAAGCTTTTTGCTAAAATTATTTTATATATAAAAATACTCCAAATAAATATAAAGAGTATTTCTTACAAATTTAATGTGCATTTTTGTCTCCAAATAATACAAAAAATGTTTTAAATACAAGCTTCAAATCTCCCAAAAAACTTCTTTCTCTTACATATTTTATATCAAGTTTCATCCAATCCTCAAAGTCAATATTATTTCTTCCTGAGACTTGCCAAATACAAGTTAAACCTGGTTTTACTTGAAGTCTTTCATACATCCAAGGTTCAAATTGTTCAACTTCTTTAGGAAGGCTTGGTCTAGGTCCAACTAAGCTCATATCCCCTTTTAAAACATTAATAAGCTGTGGAAGTTCATCTATTGATGTCTTTCTTATAAATTTCCCAACTTTAGTTATTCTAGGGTCATCCTTCATCTTAAACATAGGTCCTGACATTTCATTTTGTTCTAATAATTTTTCTTTAAGCTCCTCTGCATTTGAAACCATACTTCTAAGCTTGTACATTTTGAAAATCTTTCCATTTAATCCTACTCTATCTTGTGAAAATATTATAGGACCTTTTGATTCTAATTTTATTGCTATTGCTGCTGCTAATAAAACAGGACTTAATAAGGTTAATCCTACAAAAGATGCTCCAACATCAAATACTCTCTTTGTAAAAGAGTATATTGGTTTTTCTTTTACTTTAAATTTTTTTGTATTATCTTGTATTTCTTCATCATCTAAAGTCATCATTGTATTATCCTCCCCTTAATCTGTATCCTAATAATAATAGTAATATTTCCCTTTCTTTTCGTCGATTCCGTTTAGAACCACTCCTATGGTATTTCCCCCTACTTGGTCTATCATTTTTTTACAGTTGAGAAGATTTTCTTTTTTTGTTTTTTCATATCTAGCAACAAGAATAACTCCATCAACCTTTGATGATAAAATTTGTGCGTCTGCCACTAATCCTATAGGGTTAGTATCTATGATTACATAATCATATTCTTCTTTTAAATTTTTTATAAGCTTTTCCATTTCTTCTGAAGCTAAAAGTTCAGCTGGATTAGGAGGAATATGTCCTGAAGTTATAGCATCTAAATAAGGATTTATCTTATATTTTACACTACTTAAAGATTGTTCTCCTATTAATACTTCTGTTAGTCCTACGCTTCCACTTATTCTAAATTGTTTATGAATACTTGGCTTTCTTAAATCCCCATCTACTATTACAATTTTTTTATTATCCTGAGATAAGCTTAATGCTAAATTTGAAGAAATAGTAGATTTTCCTTCTCCTGCTTCTGTTGATGTTACTAATATTACTTTTTTATGCTTATCTGCTGATGAATATTTTATATTTGTCTTAATTGTTCTAAAAGCTTCTGCATAATAACTTTTGGGGTCATCTAAAATACTAGGCATTTTCTATTACCCTCCTTCTAATTTTAATATTCTCATAGCTAACTTATATTTTACCATAAAATATAGCTAAAATAAAATCCTTTTTTCTTGCCATTTATAATACTATTTATTATCTCTTACTAATCCTTTAAGTTCCTTTATATGTGAGATATTCTTTTTATCTCCAACAATTATTTTTCCATCATTTTCAATAACATAAATTCCACTTAATCCATCTATAACAATTTCTGTATTTGTAGCTACTATAATATTATCTTCCCCATATTTATCTACTGTAGCTAATCCCATAAGAATATTTCCAAATGGATCTTTTTCTCTATATCTTTCTATTGCTTCCCAATTTCCTACATCATCCCATCCAAAGTCACTAGGAATAACATATACATCCTCTGACTTTTCAAGTACTGCATAGTCAATAGAAGTTGCTTCTGTATTTTTATAATTTTCATCTATAAATGTCTGAATATCTTTTTCATCTATACTACTTATTTTGTTTAAAGCTTCATATGTAGTAGGAGAATATTTTTTTATTTGTTCTATTATATTAGCACAGCTCCATATAAACATACCTCCATTCCAAAGGTAAGAGCCATCTGCTAAATATTCTTTAGCTTTTTTCATATTAGGTTTTTCAACAAATTTTTCAACCTTTTTTATAACAACATTATCTGAAGCATAAACCTGTTCTGCACATTTTATATAACCATATCCTGTTTCTGGACGACTTGGCTCCATTCCTAATGTAAGAATAGCTTCTTTTTTTAAATCTACAAATTCCTCAGCTTTATTTAAAGCCTTTCTAAATTTCCCTTCATATTTTATTAAATGGTCTGATGGAAGCACTACCATTTTAGCATTTTTATAGTATCTTTCTATAATAAGTGCAGATAAAGCTATACAAGGAGCTGTATTTCTCCCTTCAGGTTCAACTATAATATTTCTTTCTGGAAGCTCAGGAAGCTGTTCTTTAACTAAATCTACATATTTCTTCCCTGTACACACAAATATTCTTTCTAAAGGTATAAGAGGCTTTATTCTATTTATGGTCATCTGAATCATAGTCTCCTCTCCTATAAGATTTAAGAATTGCTTTGGTTTTTCATCTGTGGATAATGGCCAAAATCTTGTTCCTCTTCCCCCAGCCATTATTAATGCACATAACATAAAATCACTCCTATCAGTTAATAATATTTTCATTAGTTAATTATTAATTTTTCTTAACTCATAACTTAAAAATATTTCTATTTTATTTCTTAAAGTTAGTATACACTATTTTTTTTGTTTGTAAAAGATAAATATATTTTTTTACACAATTTATCATTTTAATTTTAATTATATTTCTTATTTAAATTTTCAAATTCATATTTTATGCAATATATATTATTTTTTGATTGTTTATCAAAATAAACCTTGACTATAAAATATTTATTACCTTAAAAAGCTCTTTTTCTACTCTTCTACTCTCTTTATCTGATATTTGTAAAATTTCTAAAAGTTCATTAGAACACTCATTAATTGAACCTTTATGAAATCTTACTAAATTACATATTTCTTGAAGGTCTTCCTCTTGAATATTTATAAATTTTCTTAAATTACAACTTATCCACTTAGCTCCCATTTTGCTATGCTTTTTATCAAATTTTTTGATATCATGAATAAGAGTTGCAAAATAAAGAATTCTTAATTCATCATTATAATCTTCTGTATTTAATTCTTCTTTTTGCCTTTCGAAATAAATCTTTAAAACAAATTCTCCTGCTATAGCACAATGTATTCTTCTGTATTTCATAGCTTCAGTATAAAGATTCTTAATTTGTTCTTCAAAGCTTGATAGCTTATTTTTATATTCATCACTACTTTTTTTCCAAAGCTTATAGGCCAATTCTGATAACTCCTCTTTAGTAGTAATTTCAGAAAAATCCTTTAAAATTTCCATTCATATCCTCCTTTTCATGGTTAATTGCTATAGTTAAGAGATTTTAGAATATATCTTTGGTTATATTTTATCATTATTGTTAATATTTTACAAATAGTTTATAGATTTTTATTTTATATATAAAAAAAGCATCTTTATTAAAGCTTTTAACTTTATTAAAAATGCTTTCTTTGTATATATATTTTTAGGAGGAATCAAATTAACCCCATTTACTTATAATATTATCCCACATAACCTTACCACATTTTGCAAGAGTTACTGTTCCATAAACACTATTAGGAATTCCACTTGATAATACTGTAAATACAAATTTTCCTTTAGGTATTTGAATAAGTTCTGTATCATTTTCTACGCCTTTTTTATCTCCAGTTTTACTTGAAATTTCAAACTTTAAGTCATCTGGAATATATAATGCTAACTTATTTTTTATCTGTTGTCTTGTTAAAATATCTATAAGCATTGTGCTATTTTCTGGTGATAGGAATTCAGCTTTACAAAGTATTTTCCATATCTTTGATAAATCATAAGCACTTGTAATATTTTCAATATCTACTCTTGGAATTCTTTCATCTGATGTTTTTCTATTAAGAATTGTATTTTTTAATCCCATCTCTTTAATATCTTTATTTATGTTGTCCATTCCAACTATATCTATAAGCTTGTTTGCTGCTGTATTATCGCTTTGTATAAGCATTGCAACCATAAGTTCAAAAATTGTATATTCTCTTGATTCAAATTCATGAATTATTCCTGTTCCATATATCTTATCATCCTTTTCAATAGGAATTTTCTTTAAAAAGTCTATTTTTCCATCCTCTACAGCTTTTGTTACAGAAACTGCTATTGGAAGCTTCATGCATCCTGCTGCTGTCATTTCCTCGTGTTCATTGTATCCATAAGTAAATCCACTTTCTAAATCCTCAAAAAAGAAACTATATTTACCTATTCTTGTTTCTAAATATCTTTTTATCTCTTTCATATTTTATTCCTCCAATAACTCCTATTAATAGTTTATGCAATTACATTACTTTTTTATTCTTTAATCTCCAAAAGAAATTCCCATCTTTTTTGATATAGTTACTAATTCTCCATTTGGGTCTACTAATTTTGATTTCTTTCCTATTACATTTTCAAGGCTATCTGAAATTATTTCATCACCTTTTAAACATACCATTCTTCCAAACTTTCCTTCTCTCATTAGCTCTATAGCTGCTGCTCCATATCTTGTAGATAAAATTCTATCATAGGTACAAGTTGTTCCTCCTCTTTGAAGGTGACCTAAAACTGTACATCTAACCTCTTGTCCTGATAACATTTTTTCTAAATCCTCTGCCAATTTATTTCCTATTCCACCTAATCTTATTGGGTCTGGGCTATCTGCTACAACCTTAGCAACAACGACATCTCCACCCTTAGGCTTAGCACCTTCTGAAACTACTATTATTGTATGAAGCTTTCCTTCTTTTTTTCTTTCCTCTATTTTTTCAACTATTTTATTTAAATCATATGGAATTTCAGGTAACAATATAATATCTGCATTTCCTGCAATTCCTCCTTCTAAAGCTATCCAACCTGCATTTCTTCCCATAACCTCACAAAGCATTACTCTATGATGAGATTCTGCTGTGGTACGAAGTCTATCTAATGCTTCTGCTACTATATCAATTGCTGTATTAAATCCAAAAGTTACTTCTGTTGATGATAAATCGTTATCAATAGTCTTAGGAACTCCTATAACATTAACACCCTTTCTAGCAAAATCTCTAGCAGAAGTTAAGGTACCATCTCCTCCTATAACAAAAAGAGCATCTACTCCTTCTTTTTTCATATTTTCCACTGCAACATCAGAAACATCTTTTTTAACTAATTTTCCATTTTCCTCAACTTGATAATCAAATAAATTATCTTTATTTGAACTATATAAAATTGTACCACCTTTACTCAAAATATCTGAAACCTTATCTAGTGTTAAAGGAATAAAATCATTATTATATAGCCCTCTATATCCAAATTTATATCCAATAACCTCATATCCATAATTTAATATTGCTGTTTTTGTTATTGCTCTTATTACTGCGTTCAAACCAGGACAATCTCCTCCCCCAGTTAATAGTGCTATTTTTTTAATTTCTTTTGCCATATTGATAATCCTCCTCGCCCATGATATTGTTTACATAAAACCCTTTAACATTTTTAATACTTACTTTAAAAATACTAGAATTAATTAAATTTTTTGAAAACTTTAAAAATTAAAAATTTATTCTATTTCTATATTACCATAAATTCACTAAATATCAAAGTATATTTTATCCAATTTTTTATATTTTTTCTTACAATCACAAACTCTAATCTCTTTTTTCTTACTCTCTCTCATTTTCTTT
>JALFQD010000312.1 GCA_022785265.1 Clostridium sp.
TAATAGTAGATTTAAATTAGGAGGTGTTAAAATGATTATGAATGGTGGAATAGCGTCAATAAGATTAAGAGGATAAGTCACGGGTTGTGGCTATTATCTTAATTTAATAAAGAGTCATAATCCCGTGATATTTAAAGTTAAGGCTTTGTTTTAAAATAATGTGGAAATAAGTATAACATAAAGGGATGTCTTATCGACATCCCTTTGAATCACAATATATTAAAAGTGCCAAACACTTTTTAGGTAAAAAGTAAAAGTGAATAGTGAAGAGGTAATGAATAAATTCAGCTTGGCTGAATTTAGAAAAAATATAATTTTAGAAACTGCGATAGCAGTTTGAACCTTAACTTTTCTCTATTCACTCTTACCTAATTTAGTTTGCAATTTAGATAGATTGTGATTTAATAAATTGGCTAATACTAAACTCTCTATTTTCAAATATAATCTCTCTTAATCTTATGTTTTAACCTATTTCTTTCTCAAATATTATTTGATAACAATATGGACAATACATTCCATTACTATCTGTTGGTGGAACAACTATCTGTTTTAATCTCCATCCATTTTTTGCTTCTTCATTAATAATATCTTTACATTTCTCAAAATGGTCGCCTTTTTTTACTTTAAACCCTTGCTTTAATGGTACTTCTATAAATTTATATTCAAACATCTTATATCACCCCTCTATAAAAATCATATCTTCTATTCACCTATTTCGCATTATAATACGATTGTTCATCAATCATTATATTTATTGTACACTAAAAACAGTAAAATAAAAACAAATTTTACCTTTTATACATATATTGGTCTTCTTATCTTAAAGTCCTTTATTAAAGATATAGAATGTGTTGAGTTAGCATGAATAAAGAATTTCTTAGGCTTATTTCTTTCAATTTCTGTTTTAAATAGTTGACTCCATTTATACCAGAATAGGTAATTAGTTAAGTATTTTGTTGAGACACCATTAAATTTATTTATCCATCTTTTTAAACTGCTGTGAAAAGCATTAACCCTTTGAATATTATAAACATCTACAGTTTTTCTTCCACCTCTAATTTGATGTAATTCTAAGTTATGTTGAGCTGCAAAATGGATATAACTCCTATGCTTATCAGTGCATAATATAGAATTTGATTCAACAACATCTGATAAAGCTCTATCTATATCAGTATATTTAGGTCTACCATCACATATTAGACCAGTATAGATATTTCCTAATCTATCTACACCACATAACACACAGGCGAATTCCTTGGATATACCTCTTGTATTTATTTCTTTACCACGCTTTCTCGACTCCCTTGGCATAGTAAAATTAGAACTTTTACTGTGATTGCCTTTATAGCTAATAGCAAAGTAGGTTTCATCAAGCTCAATAACACCTTCAAGAGAACCGTAGCCAACAAACTTTCTAATTGCGTCTATAATTTTATGTCTCCAGAAGAAAGCAGTTGCAATGTTAATTTCAACGATTTCGGCACATTGCCTAATTGTATTACCATTTACCATACATTGGGCATATAGTAACCATTTATCTATTCCCTTTTTGCTACTTGAAACTGGAGACTTTGAAAAGTCATTGAAAGTTTTTTTACAATCTGGATTCTGACATTTATATCTTTGTTTAACACCATTTTTACCATGATATTTTCCATACTTAGATATTTTGTCATGATTGCAAAAAGGGCAACACTTTCCCTTATTAAATCTATTTTCAGCGATTTCTTCATTTACAGAGTTAGTAATTATATTTGACATCAATACATTCTTCAAAAATTCAAATACCTTACCTTGCTCATATGTATTTAATTGTGAAACTTGTTGAATAACATTATTAACTCTTGGCATGAAAAAACCTCCTAAATAGTCGCTATATATTATATTATAACCATATTTATAGAGGTTAATCAAATATCAACAGTTTATTAAAACAAAGCCTTTTTTTATTGTTTGTTCTTATTACATTTACTGGATAATCAAGAAATTTCCATAAATTTTCTATAACCTTTTCCGAAACTTTACCTTTATTAAAATCACTTTCTAAATCTATCCATCCTATGTTTTTTGCATTTTCAAAATGTTGCAATGAATAATATGTACCATCTTCATAATAATTCATTAGTCTTTCCCTCTTTTTATTATATTAACATTTTATTTTATATTAGTATTATCCATATAATTCTATTATAATGCTAAACTGATGAATAAATAGTAAACTTTTTAATTTGACAACTAAATAAATCAATGATATATTGAACCACAAAGAGTATATTTTTAATATGTTTATTATTAAATTAGTATAAATGGGGACAATGATGTCTAAACTAATTATGTTTAGATTTCATTGTCTTTATTTTTTAATG
>JALFQD010000337.1 GCA_022785265.1 Clostridium sp.
AACTTTTTTTATTTTTATTGCAATGTTTCTTTTTTGTTAAATTTTAACTGTTGATTCGCATTAATTTTACTAAATTATATTCCACCATTATAAGCTTATTGATGTACTCACCACGTTTTGTAAGTTAAATATAATATTTTAAATGTAATTCACGCCTCTTATTGCAAATTTTTTACAATTAATCCTTTTAAAAAAAGAACTGTTGCATCAACAAATGTTACACAATATATAGAATTTTAGACATATAAAATATAATATTTATTGTGATTAAAATTTTTTTATGCAACAGCTCCCTAATTAAAGGAAAGGAAATGAATATTATTTTTTATCAGATTTTATTGATATTATTATTGTTGTTATTAATCCGCCATATAATACTATAGCACCTAATGATAAAACTGCTATTGCTGATGCTGTCATATTAAAGTTCCTCCATTTCATATCCTTCTATTTTCTTATTTTTCCAAGGCTTTTTGCTTATTAAAAATGCTAATATAAGTCCTAGTCCTACAATAGACCAACCATAAACTATTGTTTCTATTCTGTCATATCCTGCATAAGGGGTCTTAAATTCAGTTATTAAGCTACTTATTATCATAAATGCTAATATTATAGGAGTAATAAATTTTATTGCTATATCCCACCACTTTCCTATTCTAAAATATGAAACTGAATTTGTATGTTCTCTTAATGTCTTTGGCTTTATTATCCATCCTATAACAATTGTTTCTAAAAATCCTACAACTATTACTCCATAGTTATTTATGAAGTTGTCCAATATATCTAGTATATATATACCAGCATTTGTGGCAAAAGTTATACTTATAATAAATCCTGCTATACATATCATAGTTACAACCTTTTTTCTTGTCCATCCTGTTTTATCTATTATAGGAGCTGAAACTGCTTCTACTAAAGATACTGTTGAGGTTAATCCTGCAAATGTTAAGCATGTAAAGAATAAAACTGCTAATATATTTCCCCAAGTTCCCATTATATTAAATACTTGTGGAAATACTACAAAGGCAAGAGATATTCCATTTGATACAACTTCATCAACTGGTACACCTTCACTAAATGCCATAAAGCCTAAAATTGAAAAAACTCCTATGGCACATAAAAATTCAAATCCACAGTTTGCAAAGCTAGTCATAAAAGCACTATTATTAATATCTGATTTCTTTGGAAGATAACTAGAATAAGTCATCATTATTCCCATTCCAATACTTAGTGAGAAAAATACTTGACCATAAGCAGCTGTCCAAACGTCTAAATCTTTCATTTTGCTCCAGTTTGGAGTAAATAACTTATTTAAACCAATAGTAGCTCCTTCTAAAGTTACTCCTTTTATTACTATAACTATCATTATTAAAATTAATAATGGAAGAAGTACCTTATTTACCTTTTCTATACCACTCTTTATTCCTTTATAGCATATAAACCAGTTGATTAACCACAATAGTGTAATTCCTATAAGCACTGATATAACTATACCACCAAATTCAAAAGATGAAGATGATACATTTAAAAAGTCTTCATTAAAAAACTTTTCTGGCTTTGAGCCCCAACCTTTTGTAAAGCTTAAAGTAAGATATTTAGCTGAACAACTTAAAATCATAGAGTAATATGTTAATATAAAAAATGCATTTATGGTTGGCCACCATCCAAGCCACTCCCATTTCTTATTTGCTCTTGCCAAAGCTAATGGCGTAGAACCTCTGTATTTATGCCCCATTCCATATTCTAAAATTAATAATGGAATTGCTGCAGTAAAAATTGCTACAAAATAAGGAATTAAGAATGCTCCTCCTCCATTTGTATATACTAAGTATGGAAATCTCCATATGTTTCCTAGTCCAATAGCTGAACCTATAGCTGCCAAAATGAATCCCATTTTACTTCCCCATTCTTCTCTATTTTCCATATTTTTTCCTCCTTAATTATTTCAAAATAAACTCTATACTATTTAAAGCTATATTTCAATATAAATTTAAATTTATTATTAATTTAATATTTTTTTATTTTATTATTGTTAAGTTGTGAATTTTTCTTTATTTTTTATTTGACTATATATTATATTATTATCTACTGTATGGATATGCTTTCTCGTAAAAATACGGAATAAATATATTATTTTGCTATTTTTTAAATAGGTTTCAAGTCAACTAAAAAAAAGTATCACATTGTTAGGCAAAGTGATACTTTTTATAAATTTTTATAATGAATAATTAAATTATTTTATTCTGAAAATAATGTAGTTGATAAGTAACGTTCACCTGTATCTGGTAATAATGCAACTATTGTCTTTCCTTTATTTTCAGGTCTCTTTGCTAGTTCTGTTGCTGCAAAAGTAGATGCTCCAGAAGATATTCCAACTAAAATTCCTTCTGTTTTAGCAATTTCTCTTGCAGTAGAAAAAGCTGCTTCATTTTCAACCTTTATTACTTCATCATAAATATTAGTATTTAATGTTTCTGGTACAAATCCTGCTCCAATACCTTGAATTTTGTGACTACCAGCTTTCCCTTCTGATAATACTGGTGAACTTGCTGGTTCTACTGCAACAATTTTTACATTTGGATTTTTTGATTTTAAATATTCTCCGACTCCTGTAACTGTTCCACCAGTTCCAACTCCTGCTACAAAGATATCAACTTTTCCATCTGTATCTTCCCATATTTCAGGTCCTGTTGTTCTTTTGTGAGTTTCTGGATTAGCTGAATTTGTGAATTGTGATGGTATGAAAGAACCTTCAATAGATTTTGCTAATTCACTAGCTTTTTCTATTGCTCCCTTCATTCCTGCAGCTCCTTCTGTAAGAACTATTTCTGCACCATAAGCCTTTATCAAATTACGTCTTTCAATACTCATTGTTTCTGGCATAACTATTATTACTTTATATCCTTTAGAAGTTCCTACTGATGCTATTCCTATACCAGTGTTTCCACTTGTTGGTTCTATTATTACTGAACCTTCTTTTAAAAGCCCCTTTGCTTCTGCATCTTCTATCATAGCTTTTGCTATTCTATCCTTTACGCTTCCTGCTGGATTAAAATATTCTAGCTTAGCAACTATCTTTGCATTTAAGTTCTTAGATTTTTCATAATTTTTTAATTCTAATAATGGTGTTCTCCCTATTAATTCTGTAACATTTGTATATATTTTTGACATATTTATCATCCTCCATACTATTAACTGTTATTTTTTCCGCTAAATAAAACATATATGTTTACTATGCTATTAGTATATTCCTATTTTTTTATTTTGTCAATAGTTTTTATAAAAACATATATAAATAATATGATTTATTTATATGATTTATTTATATGATTTATTTATATTTTTCATATAAATTAATTTAAATATACAAAAAATCATGTTTTTATTATGAATAAAATATAAAAACAGTAAAATAAATATAACTTGTAAAAAAATCTTAGGACATTATGTTATTTAGCAGCTCTAGTCTATAAATTTCAAGTCACTGCTTCATAAAATAATGAACCTAAGATTTTAACAAATTATAATTAATATTATTAAATTTATTTTCTTGTAAAACTGATAATTTTTTATATAAAATCTGAATGGAAGGCAAGGCTTCTATATTTATCTATTACGACCCATTTACGTAAGAAATCATTTATCTTCTTTCTTCCTTCTTCTTCTGCTTCATCATGCTCATATAAGAACTTTCTTAAATCTTCTTGTGAATTAATTTTAAGACCAAATCCTCTTCCATTAACCACAGGAATATTATCATAATTATATTCATCTAACTTTATAATGTCTGAAACTTTTCCATTTCTTATTTTTACTGCTACTTTATCTCTTATAACTAAAATATCTAATGTTTCTGGATATTCAAAACTGTCTCCCTTTAATGGAACTTCATCTCCAACAGTATATATTCTTTTATTTTTTATTTCTTTTTCAAGAGAATATTTAGAAACTTCATAATAGAACTCTTCAAAAATATCTCCTCTAGCAACTAAATCATTATATTTAAATCCATTTTCTAATTCAAGTTCCTTTGTTCCTTCATTTGCAATTATTATTCCACCACCTGCAACATCATATCCATCAACTAGAACAAATCTTCCTGTTGCATGGCTTTCTGCAAATGTATCAAAAGCAAGTGGTTCATTTGTTTGTATTATAACTTCTGCTACATCATTTAAAACAACCTTGTCGTTTTTCTTATCACTATCTAAGCTTGAAGCATCTATTACTCTTACAATTTCTTTTATTTCTGCTTCTGCTTCTGCTGTAGTTAACTTTAACTTATATTTCTTTCCCTTTGTAAGGTCATTTTTACCCATCCAGAATATATTTGCTCTACAGCTATTTGAAACTTGAGGTGCTTCTTCATTATCAAGAGTAATAATTTCTCCTCTTTTATTAAAGAATTCATCTTCAACAGTTATACCAACTGATTCTCCTGCATATACAGTATCTTTTTTATCTTTTTCTACCCAATATTCAATAGACTTAACTTTTGTCTTCTTTCCTTCTGGGTATATTGTTATATTATCTCCAACCTTTAATTTTCCACTTTCAATTCTTCCTGCAATAATTCTTCTATCATCAAATTTATATACATCTTGAATAGGGAATCTTAAAGCCTTATCTTCTATCCCACGTTCTTTTTCTATTGAATCTATTGATTCTATAAGACTCTTTCCATCATACCAAGGAAGCTTATCTGATTTTGTTAAAATATTTTCTCCAAAGAATGCTGATACAGGAATGTAGCTTAAAGGATAAACATTAAGGTCTCCTAAAAACTTATTCATATCCCTTTTTACATTTTCAAAAACTTCTTGAGAATAATCCACTAAGTCCATTTTGTTCAAAATAACATGTACTTTCTTAATTCCTAAAAGAGAAAGTATGTAAGCATGTCTTTTTGATTGTTCTTGAACTCCTTGTTTTGCATCTACTATAAGAAGTGCAGCTTCAGCATCTGCTGCTCCTGAAATCATGTTCTTTAAAAATTCTTTGTGTCCTGGTGCATCTATTATTACATAATCTCTTTTTTCTGTTGAAAATTGAATTTGTGTTGTATCAATAGTTATACCTTGTTTTTGTTCTTCTTCAAAAGCATCTAAAAGATATGCATATTCAAAAGGCTTTCCAGTTTCCTTTGCTATTCTTTTTACCTTTTCTATTGCTCCCTCTGGAAGAGAATGTGTATCATAAAGAAGTTTTCCTATTACTGTTGATTTACCATGGTCAACATGTCCTACTACTACTATTTTTAAAGTATCTTTATTTATATTATCAATCATTTTTATACCCCCGTTTTAATGTTAATGCAGATTTTTTAAATAATTCTTTTCTATTAGATAGAATCTACTTACATATATCCATCCTTTCTTAATTTCTGCATAGCATATGAATCCTCTTGGTCTTGGGCTCTTCCTGCACGTTCACCAGTAGTTGTATGCTTTAGTTCTTCTATTATTTCATCTAATGTGCTTGCATTTGATTTTATTTTTCCAGTACATGGAGCACATCCTAAACTTCTATATCTTTCTCCATTTTTAGCAAAGTATAAATCTATTATAGGAATATTTTCTCTCTTTATGTATTCCCATATATCTAATTCACTCCATTGTAATAATGGATGTACCCTTATATGATTTCCTTTAGGAAAATCTGTTTTAAATTGGTCCCATAATTCTGGTGGTTGATTTGAATAATCCCATTCATAATCTTTATTTCTTTCACTAAATACTCTTTCCTTAGAACGTGAACCTTCCTCATCACGTCTTACTCCAACTATAAGACCATCAAAACCATATTTTTTAACAACTTGTTGTAACCCTTCTGTTTTTAATGCCTTACAACAGACAAGTCTTCCACTTTGTGGTCCTATTCCCTTATCTATTGCTTCTTGATTAGTGTGTACTATTAAATCTAAGTTTAATTCCTTAGCTACTCTATCTCTATACTCAATCATTTCTGGTATTTTGTGAGTTGTATCTACATGGATAAATGGAAATGGACAATGACCATAAAAAGCCTTCTTTGCAAGCCATAGTAATACAGTTGAGTCCTTACCTATTGACCATAACATTCCTAATTTACCAAGCTTTTTATAAGCTTCTCTTATTATAAATATACTTTCTGCTTCTAATCTATCTAAATGATCCATTATTAATTCCCCCTAATATGCATTTGCATTATTTCTATTTACTTCTATTGTTACTTTTTCACCATTA
>JALFQD010000363.1 GCA_022785265.1 Clostridium sp.
TACTTTTTTAAAAATAGTAGCAGGTCTTGATGAATTTTATGATGGGACTGTTGTAAAAGGAAAGAATGTAAGAATAGAATATCTTTCACAAAACCAGAATTTTAAAGAGGATGCAACTATCTTAGAACAGATATTCAGAGGGGAAACAAGAGAAATGAAAATCCTAAAGGAATATGAAGATTTGGTTGAAAAAATGTCATTAGGTGGAAGAGAAGAATTAAATGAAAGAATTTTAAAGCTTCAACAAGAAATAGATGACTTAAATTTATGGGCTTTAGAAAGTGAAGCTAAAAGTATTTTAAATAAGCTTGGCATAAAAAATTATGATGAAAAAATAAAAAATCTTTCAGGAGGGCAAAAAAAGAGGGTAGCTCTTGCTTCAGCACTTATTTCTCCTTGTGAATTATTAATATTAGATGAACCTACAAACCATCTTGATTCAGAGTCAATAGAATGGCTTGAGGAATATTTAAATTCAAGAAAGGGTGCTCTTTTAATGATTACCCATGATAGATATTTTTTAGATAGAGTTACAAACAAGATTTTAGAATTAGATAGAGGAACAATGTATTCCTATGAAGGAAATTATACCACTTTTTTAGAGAAAAAAATGGAAAGATTACAACTAGAGCAAACTTTAGAAGATAAAAGACAGTCTTTAATAAGAAATGAACTTAAATGGGTAAGAAGAGGAGCAAAGGCTAGAAGCACAAAACAAAAAGCAAGACTTCAAAGATTTGATGAATTAGTAAATAGAGAATATGTAAAACCTCAAGAAAACTTAGAAATGTCTTTTATTGGAACAAGACTCGGAAAGAAAATAATAGAAATAAATAATATATCAAAGTCTTTTGGAGATAAAACACTTATAAAAGATTTTAGCTATATTTTTACCAAAACAGATAGAGTTGGTATTGTAGGAGAAAATGGAGCAGGAAAAACTACTCTTATAAATATGTTAAGAGGAAAGCTTATGCCAGATTCAGGTTCTATAGAGGTAGGAGAAACGGTTAAAATAGGATGCTTTGCACAAGATAATACTAGCATGGACCCTAATATGAAGGCTATAGATTATATAAAAGAAGGTGGAGAAGTTATTCCAGTAGCTGATGGAAGTAAGATAACAGCATCTACTTTATGTGAAAGGTTTCTTTTTGATGGAACTCTTCAATATTCTAAAATAGAAAAGCTTTCTGGAGGGGAAAGAAGAAGACTTCATCTTTTAAGAGTTTTAATGGAATCTCCAAATGTACTTTTATTAGATGAGCCTACAAATGACTTAGATATTAATACTTTAACTATTTTAGAAGATTTTTTAGATAATTTTGCAGGGGTTGTTGTAGTTGTATCTCATGATAGATATTTTTTAGATAGAATATGTAATAAGATTTTTTCATATGAAGGAAATGGACTTATAAAACCTTATCATGGAAACTTTAGTGATTATCAGATTTCTAAGGTGGTTGAGGAAGTAGAAAAGGATGAAAATAAAAAAGAAAAGAAACCTGAAGTGCAAAGAGTAAAAAATAAAGACACAAGACCTAAATTTTCTTTTAAGGAAGCTAAGGAATATGAAACAATAGAAGAGGATATAACAAAGCTTGAGGAAAAAATATCACAATTAGAAGAAGAAATGGTTAAAAATTCATCAAGTTATGGAAAGCTTCAAGAGCTTGTAGAGGAAAAAGAAAAAACAGAAGAGGAGCTTTTATATAAATATGAAAGATATGAATATTTAGAGGATTTAGCCAAAAAAATAGAAGAATATAAAAAGAATAAGTAGATATTTATTTAAAAGATTACTAAATTCACAAAAAATGTAAAAATAACAATTGACTAAGTATTCTGAATATGGTAATTTGTAATTGGTAAGTATTTTAATGGGAGATGATAATATGAGATATGAAATTAAAGGAGCACCTCTTCCAGTTGTTGTGTGCGAGGTAGAAGCTAATGAAACATTAATTACAGAAAAAGGGTCTATGTGTTGGATGAGTCCTAATATGAAAATGGAAACAACCACTAACGGAGGAATAGGAAAGGCTTTTGGAAGAATGTTTTCTGGAGAATCAATGTTTCAAAATAGATATACAGCTCAAGGAAAAGAAGGAATGATAGCTTTTGCATCAAGCTTTCCAGGAGATATATTAGCATTTGAAATTTCGCCAGGAAATGAAATTATAGTACAAAAATCAGGATTTTTAGCATCTGAGTCAAGTGTAAATCTTTCTGTATATTTTCAGAAAAAGATTGGAGCAGGATTCTTTGGAGGAGAAGGATTTATAATGCAGAAGTTGTCTGGAAATGGAATAGCTTTTGTAGAGTTTGATGGACA
>JALFQD010000385.1 GCA_022785265.1 Clostridium sp.
ATAAAACTTTTTCTTTTAAATAATATTTTACATATGTTTTTCATTATTTTAAACATCATAATTCCTCCTTTCTTCTTCCTAAAAATAAATATGCTATTATCATTATTAGTGATAAAGTTAGAGGAATTATTAGTGAAATATAATATGCATTAGTTTGAATGTTACAAATCATGCTACTTGTAGCTGTATTTATCCAATATATAGGACTTAAAACAACAAACTTACTTAATAATGGTATTTGTATAATCATGCTTAGTGGTACGTAGCATCCTCCTAAAATACACATAACTATTATTATTAAATTTAAAATTCCTGAAAGAGTACCTTCTTTTTTACATGCTATTCCTGTTATTACACCTAATGAAGAAACAAATACTCCAAAGGCAATAAATATTGTTAAAAACTTTAATGTGTTTTCTCCCCAATCCACATTCAATACTACTGAAGAATATATATAAACAATAAAAACTTGTAATACTGCAATTAAAAAGCCTAATGCTGCTTTTGAGAATATTATTGCACTTTCTTTTGCTTTTGATAATCTTATTCTATTTATTGTTTTAAGCTCTTTTTCTTTTATTATTGATTCTCCTACAACAGTTGATACATAAAGCATTATTAAAGCAAGCTCTGCAAAGGTATAATATTCTGAAGAGGTAATATTTCTTACCTTTCCAACAGAATCTTTCTTAATATAATTATCAGTAGAACTTTTTATGATATTTTTTAAAGCTTCAGGATTTAACTTTCCTATTGTACCATATATTGAAAATTCATTTAATAAAGTTTCAAATATACTTCTTAAAATTTTTCCTCTAGTTTTTTCTCCATTTTCTGGAGAGTAATATTGAAAACCATCTTTGTTAACTGCTATAAAAGAATATGCTTCATAATTATCAATTTCTTTTTTTACTTTTTCTAAAGAAGTTGTTTCTTTAAAATTTACATTTATCTCATCTTTTAGGTCGTTTATAAAAGATAAAAATTGTTCTTTATATATACTTCCCTCTTCAATAGAATAATATACAATATTATTTTCTTCACCTTCAAATATAGTATCACTCATATTTTCCATTAATCCTTTAAGACCAAAGCTTAAAGTTGTTATTAATATTACTGGAAATAAAAAGAGCATTATTAAATCACTTTTAGACCTAAAAAATTGTTTTATTTCCTTTTTAAATAATTGAATAAACATACTCTTTCACCTACTCCCTTAGCTTTTTCCCTGTTAGTGCTAAGAATACATTTTCTAATGTAGGCTCTTCACTAAATATATTTTGAATATCTCCATTTTCTTTAGAAATAATTTCAACTATTTTTGAAATCATATTGCTACTTTTTAATGTTGTAACCCTATACTCTCCCTCTGAAAATGTAACTTTTTCTATTCCAGTTATTGAAAGAAGTTTTTTATCTAAATCCTTTATCTCCTTATCTACCTTTAAATGATAAACCCTTTTATCTTCAATAATATTTTTAAGTTCTTCACTTGTTCCTTCTGCAATAATATTTCCCTTATCTATAATTGCTATTTTATCACAAATATCGTCTACTTCTTGCATATAATGAGATGTATATATTATTGTTGCCCCTTCATCTCTAAGCTTCAAAACTGAATTTAATATATGATTTCTTGATTGAGGGTCTATCCCAACTGTAGGTTCATCCATAATGATAAGCTTTGGAGAATGAGCTATTGCACAACCAATATTTAACCTTCTTTTCATTCCCCCTGAAAATTCAGAAGCCTTTTTATTCCTAACCTCTGTAAGCCCTACAAACTCTAAACTTTTTTCAGTCCTTTCCTTTAAATCCTTACCTTTAAAGCCATACAATGAACAGAAAAATTTAATATTCTCCTCTGCTGTTAAGTCCCAATATAAAGCAAAATCCTGAGGAACTACTCCTATATTTTCCTTCCACTTTTTAATTTTATTTGTTTCCTCTTCATAAATTATCTCTCCAGAAGTCTTTTTTATAAGACCACATATCATCCCTATTAAAGTACTCTTCCCCGCTCCATTAGGACCAAGTATTCCAAATATCTCTCCCTTATTTATATTAAGGCTTATCCCATCTACTGCTACTAAATCCTCATACTCCTTATAAACCTTTCTTATCTCTAACATCTTCATAATTATCCCTCCTATGCCTTAATTATATAAAAAAAACACTCCTTTCTTTAAGTAATAAATATCACCTTTCAACATGACATTTGTAATAAGGTATTTATAGACAGAAGAGTTGTTTTACATTATGGATTCTTTCTAAAATTTTAATTGAATCAAGCTAAAGTTTTTATATGATATCTCTTATAAATTTCCCTTTAAATAATTCACCGCTATTGCAGTTCTATGCTCTAAATTAGTTTTATCTAATATGTTAGTTATATAATTTCTCACTGTCCCTTCTGATATAAAAAGCTTTTTGCTTATTTCTTTATTGCTTAGTCCTTCGCTTATAGCTTGTATTATTTCTCTTTCCCTCTCTGTAAAATCATATTTTTTAAAGCTTGGAACTTCTTCCTTATCATAAAGCTTTTCTAATAAATTATCATTTAATACAATTGTTTCATTATGTACAGAAACTATGGCATTTGCAATTTTTTCAGGAGAACTATTTTTTAAAATATATCCCTTTGTTCCATGAGATATAGCTTCATTTATATATTCCTCTTCATCAAAGGTTGTTAAAATCAAACACTTTGTTTCTGTTTTTTTATTTATTTCCTTTATGGCATCTACTCCATTTAAAACAGGCATTCTTACATCAACTAAAGCAACATCAACCTTATTGTTTAAACAAAAATCTATAGCTTCTTTACCATTTGAAGCTTCTCCAACTATTTCTATATCCCCTTTTAAAGGCAACAAAATTTTTAAACTCTCTCTTATTAAAGAATCATCATCACATATTAAAACCTTAATCATCTTATTTATCCTCCAAATTTAAAATCATGTTTAAAGTAAAGCCATCACTTCCATCTATCTTCATATTTCCATTAATTTTTTCAAGACGTTCTTCCATTCCAATAAGACCTAACCCTTTTTTTATAGTACTAGAACCTTGTCCATTATCCTTTATTTCAATTCTTGCAACCTTATTATAAATGAGTATTGAAACATTTATTTGAGAAGCTTTTGAATATTTTAGTGCATTTGTTAATGCCTCTTTTATATTTTCTTCAATTACTATTAATCTTTTAACTCCTAGCTTTTCTACTTCTCCTTCTAAATGAAAATGAGTTTTTATGCCACTATTATATTGAAATTCTAAAAGCAGTTTTTTTATATTTTCAATAGTTATAATTCTATCTTTAGGCTTTACATTTCTTAATACAGTTCTTATTTCCTCCATCCCTACTCTTAAATTTTCCATAGCATTTAAAAGATATTTCATACTCATTTCATTATTTTTTCCTAAAGTTTCTTTTGTTACTTCAAGTTGCATAATAGAGCTTGTTATTCTATGTCCTAAATGGTCATGAAGCTTTTGTGCCATAATATTTCTTTCCCTTAAAGATATTACCACCTCATTTTGTTCTAAATATTTATTAAAATTTGAAACCTTCTCTTCCATAATAAATTTTTCTTTTCTATTATCCTTTTTTATATCCTTAAGATTTTTACTTTCCTCTTCCCTTTCTTTTATTTCATATAAATACAAAGTTAATATAACTGTATAAATAATTAAATATGCTATATTTTCTCTTAAAAAAGTTATCATTATTACACTTAAGAAAATCATTTCTTTTTCTATTGAGAGTTTATCTTTTACAAGTTCAAAAAATAATATTGGAAACAATAAAAATGTTTCTTTAGATAGAAATTTTATAGATATTAATAAAATAAATATTTGAATAGTTGTTACTATTTTAAATGGTACTTTAAATAAATTCTTTAATAGCTGAAATATACATAAAGCTATTATAAAAATGCTATTCATTAGTATGATTTCTTTATATCCAATTTCTAAATACATAATTAGCAAGGATATAACCATAAATAAAGTTGTTATTTTTTTATTCATTATTTTTCCTCCTAACACCTTTATTATACAATAGAAGAAAAATGCTTACCACCAAAAAAGCAGGCTAATATATTCCTTCCTTGCTATAAGCAAAGTAAAAATATACTAACCTGCTTTAATTTATATTTTATTAATTTGCACTAAATTTAATTTTTGTATTTTCTTCCTCTGCCTCTCTAAAGACATCTATTAAAGAAACAGCATAATCTCCTAATTGTTTAAATAAACTCTCAAAGTTTATAAATTTAACATAAACCTCTTTATCATAAGTTGAAAGAATGTCATATAAGGCATCTAAATTCTTTCCATAATAATCAGGAAAATTCATTTTTTTCATTATATACTCATGAGCTTTTTCCTTTGAACTCATTTCTTTGCAATCTAAAATTATTTCTTTCAAAAAATCATCTCCTAATATAACTGTTCAAAGGTTTTATAATGGTCTTCTGTATAATAAATTAATCCATCATTTGAATATATTATTCTCTTGGCTCCCCTGTATCCTCCATTATAGTCTATATCACATTCATAATATTGCCTTCCTGATTTTTTAGGAAGAAGACCTTCTCTATTTCCAAACTTGTCTCCACCTATGCTTTTTCCATCTGCTACATCCCACAAATTACCTTTACTGCTTTCCCAACCTAGGTTTTCTGCTTCTTTTTTTGTTATGTAATTTGAAGGAAGCTTATTATACTTATTTATATAAGCTGCTACTTCCTCTTTAGAAGAATATTCCTTATTTTCAAATACCTCTAAGGATTTTTCATACTCTGATTCATTATTATCTTGCTTTTGAATACTTGTCTCTTCTTGATTTTGAGTACTTGTTTCTTCTTGATTTTGAACAGTTGTTGTTTCTTCCTCTCCTAAAAAACTATTAATTTCCTCTAGGTTACATCCTAAAAAGGAAGACATCATTAAAAATACTGTTAGGATAACACTAAATATCCACTTAAATTTACCTTTTAAAAAACTCATTTTCTTCTCCTTTATTATTTCTTTATTTTGCAAGTATAATTAAAATAACTTGCTACATTTATATATTTTAAATCATTTATAAAGTTATATAAAGAATTTTTTCTCTATTTGAATATTTTTATCAATAGTGCTATACTACTTCATATGTGAAGTAGCCATTAATTTCTTTGGCTAAAAAATTAGTAAAGGAAAGGGATTATTAAATGACAAAAATTGATATTTTTTCAGGATTTCTTGGTGCAGGAAAGACTACTTTAATTAAGAAACTTTTAGATGAAGCTTTTAAGGGAGAAAAGGTAGTTTTAATTGAAAATGAATTTGGTGAAATAGGTATAGATGGTGGATTTTTAAAGGATGCAGGAGTTGAAATAACAGAAATGAACTCTGGATGTATCTGTTGTTCTTTAGTTGGAGATTTTGGAACTGCTTTAAAGGAAGTTTTAACTAAGTTTACTCCTGATAGAGTTCTTATAGAACCATCTGGTGTTGGGAAATTATCTGATGTTATAAAGGCTGTTCAAAACATTGAAGGTGAAATTGATGCAAAATTAAATAACTTTGTTACAGTTGCAGATGCCTTAAAGTGCAAAATGTATGAAAAGAATTTTGGTGAATTTTATAATAACCAAATTGAAAATGCAAAGACTATTATTTTAAGCCGTACACAAAAAATGTCTCAAGAAAAATTAGAAGAAGCTGTAGCTATTATTAAAAAACATAATGATAAAGCTACAATAATAACTACTCCTTGGGAAGATTTAAGTGGTGCTACTATTCTTTCTGCAATGGAAAAGAAAAATTCTTTTGAAGAAGAAGTTTTAAAAGAACATAAACATGAAGAGGAATGTGGTTGTGGACATCATCACCACCACCATGACCATGATGAAGAAGAATGTGACCATGAGCATCATCACCATCACGAACATGATGAGGAGTGTGGTTGTGGACACGACCATCACCACCATCATGAACATGATGAAGAATGTGATTGCGGACACGACCATCACCATGAACACGATGAAGAATGTGGCTGTGGACACGACCATCATCATGAACATGGAGAAGACTGTGGCTGTGGACATCACCACCACCATCATGCAGATGATGTATTCACAAGTTGGGGAGTTGAAACACCTCATAAATATACTGAAGAAGAAATTAAATCTGCTTTAGAAGCTTTATCTGCTTCAGATGAATATGGAATGATTTTACGTTCTAAAGGAATACTTCCAAGTGTAGATGGAGAATGGTTCTACTTTGACTTAGTTCCTGGTGAATATGAAATACGTAAAGGAAATCCAGATTATACAGGAAAAATTTGTGTAATTGGTACAAATCTTAAAACCCCAGAAATTGAAAAGCTATTTAAGTTAGCATAAGGAGGAAAAAAATTTGGATATACCAGTTTACTTAGTTAATGGATTTTTAGAAGGTGGAAAGACTTCTTTTTTAAGAGAAACTCTTCAAGATGAAAATTTTGCTCAAGGAGAAGCTACTCTTTTAATATTAACAGAAGAGGGAATTGAAGAACTTGACAAAGAACTTTTAGAAAAAACTAATTCAAGTTTAGTAATAGTTGAAAATGAAGAAGATTTAACAGAAGAATTCTTTAAAGAATGTAACTCTGTATATAAACCAGAAAGAGTTCTTATAGAATGTAATGGAATGTGGCAAATGGAAACATTTTTTAATATGCCAGCTCCTAAAGAATGGATAATTGTTCAACTTATAACCTTATTAGACTATACTTCTCTTGAACTTTATTTAAACAATATGAAGTCAATGGTTATAGATAAAATAGGTTCATCAAATATGATAATTGTAAATCGCTGTGATGAAGATTTAGAAAAACTTCAAAGCTTTAGGCGTACAATAAAGGCAGTAAACAGAGGAACAGCTATTTACTTTGAAAATAAGGTAGGTCAAATTATGGATTTAGGTCCTGAAGAACTTCCTTATGATTTAAATGCTAAGGTTATTGAAATAAATGATGAAGATTTTGGAGTATGGTACATAGATGCTTTAGATAATCCTAAAAACTATAATAACAAAACAATAAAAATTAAAGGAATGGTTTATAATAAACCTCAATTTCCAAAAGGAAACTTTGTATTTGGAAGACTTGCTATGACATGTTGTGCAGATGATATATCCTTTGTTGGAGTTATAGCTAAGTATGAAATGGCTAAAACATTAAAACATAACTCATGGATAACTTTAACTGCTAAAGTTAAATATGAATTTAATAAAGAACAACAAGAAGACCTTCCTGTTTTAATTGTACAAAATATTGAACCAGCTCAAGAGCCTGAAGATAAGATTACTTATTTTAATTAAAATATA
>JALFQD010000032.1 GCA_022785265.1 Clostridium sp.
TTCTTCTATTAATTCCTTAGCCTTATCTAACTTTTTAAAAAGACTTTCTATTTTATCAACAATTCTTTGTTGCTCCCTTAATGGTGCTATAGGCATTGGTTCTTCTCTTAAGAACTTATAGTGTCTGCTATACCCCTTATCAGGTAATTTTAAATTTTTCATCATATAATATAGATATCTTCTATTCATTCCCTTTGGTAATAATACTTTAACCCCATCTGCACCTTGAACAAAGTTAAAATTAACAAACTTTATACATTTAGAGTGATCCCCAAAAATAATTACTGGTAACTCTCCATCATAAGCTAACTCTTTTTTATCAGTATAACCACCTATGAAAGATTCACCTTGGTCGATAACTTCTATATATCCTTCTTTACATTCACTCTCATATTCTTTTTGCTTTAATTTCTTTTTGCTACTTGTTACGTTATCAAATATAACCTCTAAATTAGTCCAAACCCAATTTTCTGGAACTTCATAAGGAACATCTTTAACAATAGACTTTTCTAACTTTTCTTCCAATGTCATTTTCTTCTTAGCCATTACTATTCCTCACTTTCAATAGCTTTTAATTCTTTAATTACACTCATAAGTAAGTCTGTTGCCTCTTCAAGTTTTGCTACCGCTTCTTCTGCACTTTCTATTGGATCTGGTAAATCTTCATAATCAAGTATTGAATCATCCTTTATAAGTCCTAAATCTAAATTATACTTCTTATCTTCAATCTCTTTTCTAGTAAACTTATTCCATCTTTCATCTTTTACTTTTTCTCTATCAGAAGCTGTATAAGCCTTAACAAATTCATCAAAATTAGATTCCTTTAAAGGATTTGTCTTTCCAAAGCTTGGCATATTTGTTCTTAAATCGTAGAACCATACTTCTTTAGTATTTCCTTTATCTTCAGTTCCTCTTGTGAAGAATAATACATTAGTTTTAACTCCTTGAGCATAGAAAATACCTGTTGGAAGTCTTAATATTGTATGAAGATTACACTTATCCATTAAATCTTCTCTTATTTTAGTCCCATCACCTTCTTGGAATAAAACATTATCAGGTAATACTACTGCTGCTCTTGCTTTTCCGTCTGCTTTTAAACTTCTATAAATATGTTGTAAGAAATTTAGTTGCTTATTTGAAGTAATAAATGTTAAGTCATCTCTTGTGGCTCTTTCTCCACCTTTCTTAGTACCAAATGGTGGATTTGAAAGCACTACATCTAAATCTTTCATTTGTTTTCCTACATTAGTTAATGTATCTCCTAATATTATATTTCCTTCAATATCATGAAGCATTGCATTCATAAGAGCTAATCTATGAGTTTCATGAACTAATTCACATCCTGAAAAAGCTTCCGTTCTTTGAAATTCAGCTAAATCTGTATCTAAATCAAAGTAGTTATCTGTCTTTTCTTTTAAATAACGGTCAGCTGCAATCATAAATCCAAATGTTCCTGCTGCTGGGTCATTACATCTTTCTCCTGGCTTAGGATCAACAAGCTTAACCATAACATCTATAAGAACTCTAGGGGTAAAGTATTGCCCTGCTCCTGATTTCTTTTCTGATGCATTCTTTTCTAAAAGTCCTTCATAAAGGTTACCTAGTCCTTCTTCCTTTGCAGAGTACCAATCTAACCCATCTATTGTTGTTATTATCTTTTCTAAATTCTTTGGCTCTTCTATGTTAGTAGCTGAGCCTTGATATATTTGTTGTACTATTCCTGTTGTTTTTTCTCCTAAGTCATTTAATAATTTTTTGTAGAAAGTTTTAAGTTCAATTCCACTTTTTTCTTTCAAATCATCCCATCTATATCCTTCTGGAATTTTACTTTCAGTTCCTGTTTCTTTTGCCATTTTTAAGAAAAGAATATATGTTAATTCAGTAACATATTGATGATAAGTTATACCATCATCTCTTAGTACATTACAAAGATTCCAAAGTTTACTTACTATTTCTTGTGTATTCATTATTAGCTACTCTCCTTGTTTTCAAACATATATATTTTTAGTTTTTTTATTATTTCTTCTAGCTTTCCATTAAACAACTTTTCATTTAGTCTGTCAAATCCACCGCTTTGAGCTTTAAATGCTCCTGTGTCTAATGTTTCCTTATCTATAACTACTTCCTTAAGCATAACCTTTTCTATTCTATTAATCCAGTTTTCTTGAGTCCTAGTTAAATAATACTCTCTTTTTATTCTTGCAACAGCTCTTTTAACTCTCTCCTCATTAGATTCTAGTGGACTTCCTAAGGCTTGCTGTCTAATAAATGCAATTATGTCTGCAACTATTTCTTCATGCTTTAAATCTTTCCAAGCTGTCTTAAGATATTCTTCATTAAATCCATTATTGTCTAGTATTGCTCTTAATTGCTTTAAACTTTCCTTTGTTAAATCTTGTGGTCTAGTACAGACAACTTCTAAAGCTTGAACTTTATTTTTATTTTCTTCAATATATTTTTTAAACTCTTGAATATAATCCTCTGGCTTTTTACCTTTTCCATATCCTCTAGTATGTGATATAAGTTTATCTTTTGCTTCTGATACTATTATAACTTCATCACTACTATACTTTTCATCAAGATACTCCATAAGTGCATTATTATTTATAATTTTCTTAACTGCACTATCTAAATCACTTTTTCTTAATTCTTCAATAAATTCTTCAGGTGTTTTATTATTACAAAGATTCTTAAATATTAACTTTTCACTTTCATTTATTAATTTCTTTTTTCTTTGAAGTTTTGCAATAACCTTCTTAAGTGTAGCTTCTTTTTCTTCTTTGCTTTCTGCTCTTTCTAAAGTCTCCTTTAATATCTTAAAGCTAGTAGTTTTGTTTGCTGCAACTGGCTTCATATTAGTTACATCTTTCAAAGCTTCATAAAGTCTTACACAGTCAAATATTTCAAAATGATTTTTATTTATTTCATCACAAAGACGAGTTGCTCTCCCTAGCATTTGTTCATATAAAATTCTTGATTTCACTCTTCTTAAGAACACTATTTTATCAATCTTAGGTACATCAATACCTGTAGATAAAAGGTCAACTGTAACAACTACATTAGGATATCTTTCATTCTTAAATCTTTTAATTGCTAAATCTGGATCTTTAATTGAACCTGTTATTTTAAGAATAGAATCATCATCTACTCCACCTATAGTATCTCTAAATATTTCTTTTAATAATCTAACTATCATATCAGCATGGGCATCACTAGCTGCAAATATCAATGTTTTTCCTTCATCATTTTCTGGATCAATGTACTTTGCAACTTCTTCTAATGCCACTCTTGTATAAGATTCTATTATTATCTTCTTATTAAATGAATCCACTTCAAAATCAAGGTCATCTTCAAGCTCAGCACCATTAATAAGTTCACCTGTAAACTTATTGTATTTAGTTACCTTATCACCTTTATTATAATGAATTCCATTCCTTGTAAGTTCAGTTTCTATTAAATGTGGTGGCTCATGGTCTACAAGATATCCATCAATAACAGCATCTCTGTAGCTATAGTTATACACTGGACTTCCAAATATCATAGTAGTATGAAGTGCAGGAGTAGCTGTTAAAGCGACCTTAAATGCATCAAAATATTCTATTACCTTCTTATACTTACTTAAGAAATCTCTGTTATCTCTCCATTCAACTTCACTATCAGTCATCTCTCTATCTAATGTATATCCCCTATGAGCTTCATCTATAATCACACAATCATAATCTCCAACTGATGGTACATTAGTCTCATCTTCATTATACATTATTCTCTTAACCATAGCTTGTACTGTTGCTATATGAATTTTAGTTTCTTTATCTATTAGTTTTTCATTTAATCCATTTATGTTATAAATTTGGTTTAATGTCTTTAAATCTTCAATCTTAACTTCCTTAAACGTATCCATAGCTTGGTTACCTAAAGAAGTTCTATCAACTAAAAGAAGTATTCTTCTATATCTTTTAGTCTTAAGTAATCTATAAATAAGACCTAATACTGTTCTTGTTTTACCTGTGCCTGTTGCCATAGTTATTAATGCAGATTTCTTACCATCAATAATTGCCTTTTCTATAGCTTTTATAGCATCTACTTGATAATATCTAAGTCCAATACTATTCTTACTTTGTAAAAATTCAAAACTCATTTCATCTAATGATTTATTTGCATTAGCAATATCTTCATTAAGCATAGCTTCAAGTTTTTCTGGTGAATACCATCCTTGAAGTATCTTCTCATTATTTTTAGAATTTCTACAATCTAAAAAATGAACACCACTTTTATCTTCTATTTCTTTTATGTACTTCCTACCATTAGAAGTAAACAAAAATGGTACCTTATATCCATTCCACTCAGAAATAATATAATCACTATGTTCTTCTTTAACTCCTTTTGCATAAGTCTTGGATTCAACCATAATACCCGCAACATCTTTTGAATATTTTTTAGCTTCAATGAACCCAACAAGCTTTTCTCCAATAAATAAAGCATAATCTACTGCTCCATTCCCCTTTTCTTCAGAATATGTTGGCCATTCAGCTATAGCTAAATTTCTTCCTTTAACAGGTCTTGTCCCATTTGAATATCTAAGATTAATAGTATCAGCTTCCCAACCTACTGATTGAAGCTGACCATCTATTATTCTTCTAGTTTCAGCTTCACTTAATCTAATATGTCTACTAGCTTTTTTACCTTGAATTTTACGTTCTTCTATTTGTTTTTTATCTTTTCCTTCTATTTTTAATTTTTCCAATTCATTTTCTAAGACTTTTACCTTTTCATCATATTCCTTAGCTATATCATCAATATTTTCACCATATTCATTCTCTATTGGCATTTCAAAAGGCTTTGGTTCAAAATTCCAGTCACCATATGTCTGCATAAACCAAACAGCTAATTTATATGTTAATTCTAATTGTATCTTTGCTTTTTCAATATCTTCATATCCGTTATGAGCTGCATTATTTCTTTTTATTCTTAACATATGAAGAATAGTATCTATATCTTCTGGAATTAAATCTTCTTTTTTTAGTAATTTTATTCTATTATTATGATTATTGTCATGAGCTATTAGTGTTTCATCAACTTGTTCCATTGATACCATGTATTTAACAAGTATCTCTCCAAACATACCACACTTAATAAATGTAGTGTTAGAATCTATATAAAGGTTTCTTTCTGCTAATCGCCCTAAATTTTCAAGTATTGGCCATCTTTCTTTTAAAAAAGTAAAGTTACTCATTGTTCCCCTCCCATTACACATTAGAATCTGTCTTTATTTTAACATTTTAAGTTAGGAAATTACAGAACTTATTACATCTACAATAATTAAGAACAAAAAAGAAGAACTTAATTCCTTCTTTTTTGTTCTTAATTATTGGTATTATCCACATTACTTTCTTCTTCTTTTCTCATATCATTTATAATTTTTAGTACTTCTAATAACTGTTCTTCAAATAAAGTTATATTTTCGTAAAATTGTACTACTTCACTTTCTGCCTCTTCAGCTAATCTTTCTCTTTCATCATGTGCAAAATCCGAAGCATTCTGTGCATATTCTTCTAAATATTCATCATATGCCTCCATCGAATGTTCTTGTAAATAATCATCCATAAAATCTTGCTCATTAAACATAGCTAAATCATACATGCTTCCTGATTCTTCATATAGATTATTTATGTTATCTAAATTTCTCTCATTTATTTCTTGAGATAAGCTCATAAATAACTCATCATCTTCTAGCTCTGATATCTTATCTTTATACTCGTAAACTATCCCATTTACCTCTTCTACATCGTCCCAATCTATATATGCTGATGTAGAGTTATAATGGCTATTTCCTCTTTCATCTTCCCAAAACAAAGAGTTTTCTATTAGTTTTGCCTTTTCTGAAATCTGTGTATAAAAACTCATGAATATTACTTCTAACTTAGTTAACTCCGTACCATAATACCTTATAGAATCATCTTCGACTGTTTGGATAAATACTTCTTTTATCTCACTTATTACGTTAGCATCTCTTGTAATAAATCCAATTTCATAATTATTGCTACTTTCTGATGAATAATTGGCTGAACCAACAAAAGCAATATTCTCAGTCATAATTATTTTAGAGTGATTATCAAAATTAAAGAATACATTTAAATTATTTTCTCTAGTTCCTGGATCCAATTCTGTTAAGTAATAATTTATGTTGTTTCTAGCTCTTGTTCTAGCATACTCTCCATTATTCCTTCCTAAGTATTTATCAAATCTACTTGGAATATTGGTAATCAAATGAATTTCTGTATCTTCATCAACATCATCTAACAATCTAATTAGTTCATCATTCCTAGTTGATATGTTAAAAGTCATAATACAAATTTCACTTGCATTTTGAAAATCATCTAATACCTCTTGATAACAACATTCATCTTTTGACTGCACAAGCTCATAATCCCCATGTGCAAAAATTCTATTTATCATAAATTTTCCCTCCTTACTCCTGGAAATATAACCTATATTAATTATATATTCTATATTTAACTATATCAAATAAAAATAAGTCTATTGAAGTATTTTCAACAGACTTAGCTATACTTTTATACATATGCATTATGTTATTTTTAATGTCCAATCTTCACAGTTCCATATTTCATTTACAACCTCTTTATAAAATTCTGGTTCGTGGGAAACTAGAAGTATTGAGCCTTTATATTCTTTCAGTGCTCTTTTTAGTTCATCTTTAGCATCTTGGTCTAAGTGGTTTGTTGGTTCGTCTAGTACTAGAATATTGGTTTCTCTATTAAGGATTTTGCATAGTCTTACTTTGGCAGCTTCTCCTCCTGATAATACCATTATCTTTGATTCTAGTTGTTTTGTTGTTAAACCACATTTTGCAAGTGCTGCTCTTATTTGATATTGAGTGAATGAAGGAAATTCTTCCCATACTTCCTCTATGCAAGTATTTGTGTTTCCACTTCTATCTTCTTGTTCAAAGTAACCAATTTCTTGGTAATCTCCTCTATGTACTTCTCCACTTAATGGTTCTATTATTCCTAAAAGGCTTTTTAGTAGTGTTGATTTTCCAAGTCCATTTGCTCCTACTAAAGCAATTTTTTGTCCTCTTTCCATATAAAGATTTAGTGGTTTTGTTAATGGACTATCATATCCTATTACTAAATCCTTTGTTTCAAAAATTATCTTTCCAGCTGCTCTTGCTGTTTTAAATGTAAATTCTGGCTTTGGTTTTTCTTGCATAAGTTCTATTTTTTCCATTTTGTCTAGTTTCTTTTGTCTAGACTTTGCCATATTTGCTGTTGCAACATTTGCTTTCTTTCTTGCTACGAAATCTTCAAGTTTGGCTATTTCTTTTTGTTGCTTTTCATAAGCTTGTTCTAATCTCTTTTTATTTTCTTCATATAATCTCTTAAATTCGTAGTAATCTCCAACATATCTTGTAAGTTTTCTCTCTTCAACATGGTATATTAAATTAACTACAGAATTTAAAAATGGAATATCATGTGATATTAATATAAAAGCATTTTCATAACTATTTAAATATCTTTTTAGCCATTCTATATGTTCTTCATCTAGATAGTTAGTAGGCTCGTCTAGTAAAAGAATATCTGGATTTTGAAGAAGTAGTTTTCCTAAAAGTATTTTTGTTCTTTGTCCACCTGATAAATCATCCACATCTCTATCTAATCCTAAATCTAAAAGTCCTAAGCCTTTTGCAACTTCTTCAACCTTAGGGTCTATCACATAAAATCCATTATTGTCTAAAAGGTCTTGTATAACTGCTGTTCTATTAAGCATTTTTTCTAATTCTTCTGGAGTACAATCCCCCATTTTTTCATAAAGACTATTCATTTCAGCTTCTAAATCAAATAAATATTTAAAAGCATCTCTTAAGGCATCTCTAATGGTTTGGCCTTTTGTTAGTACAGCATGTTGGTCCATATATCCAACTCTTACATTATTAGACCAAATAACCTCTCCTTCATCAGGCATTAAATGTCCTGTTACAATATTCATAAAAGTAGA
>JALFQD010000093.1 GCA_022785265.1 Clostridium sp.
AAAATATGACCATTTTAAATGGCACTTTTTTGTTTTAGGAGGGGCTATTTTGCACTGGTTTGCAATTTATTTATATATTTATTAAAAGAAGAACAAATTAAGCATAATTTAAATAAAATGTAGTATATTAAAAGTAGTTTATCTACCTTTAGTAAATTATATTGAAGTAGGGGATATTCATGCTTATTTCATATAATTCAATTATGTTTAATATAAAAAGAGGAGCATATAAATATCTTGGTGAAGGTTCTAGCAGAAAAGTTTTTGACTTAAACAATGGTTATGTTGTAAAAATAGCAAAAAACATGGCTGGAGTTGAGCAAAATAGAATAGAATATATGATTTCAGAAGATGCTAGGTCTAAATTGTTAGCAAGAGTTGTACAAGCTTCTAATAATTATGATTTTATAATAATGAGAAGAGCTAGGAAAGTAAAAGATATTTTAGAGGTATGGGATTATTTTAATGTTACAAACAAAAATGAATTTCTTGATTTACCTGAATTAAAAAGATTAAAAACTAATTACAATCTTTTACTAAATGACTTAAATAAGAAAACTAGCTGGGGAATGATTGGTAGAAGACCAGTAATTATTGACTATGGTTTTACTAAAAGGGTGAAAGAAAGATATTACTAATGAATTTTTAAGAGTTAGTTTATGTGCTAGCTCTTTTTTTATAGTGTGTCAATAATAAAATTTAACATAATCATATATAATGTGGTACAATTAAGAAAAATGCCAAATTAATATGAAAGTGAGGACAAATATGAGTAAAGAACTAGATAATTTATGTATTAATGCTATAAGAATTCTTTCAGCTGATGCAATTGAAAAATCTCAATCAGGACACCCAGGATTACCATTAGGAGCTGCTCCTATGGCTTTTACATTATGGAGTAAAATGAAGCACAATGGTAAAAATCCATCTTGGGACAATAGAGATAGATTTATATTATCAGCAGGTCATGGTTCAATGCTAGAATATTCATTATTACATTTATTTGGATATGGCATAACTATGGATGATATTAAGAATTTTAGACAAGTAGGAAGTTTAACACCTGGTCATCCAGAGTATGGACACACTAAAGGCGTAGAAATAACTACAGGACCTCTTGGACAAGGTATATGTAATTCTGTGGGGATGGCTATAGCAGAAGCTTATCTTTCAGAAAAATTTAATAGACCTAATTATAATATAGTAGACCATTATAGTTATGCTATAGTTGGTGATGGATGTCTAATGGAGGGAATTTCAGGAGAGGCTTCATCCTTAGCAGGAACTTTAGGTCTTGGAAAATTAATTGTTTTATATGATTCAAATAACATTTCTATAGAAGGAAATACTGATATAGCCTTTAGAGAAGATGTTGCTAAAAGATATGAAGCTTATGGTTGGCAAGTAATTAAGGTTGATGATGGAAATGATACAGATAAGATATCAGAAGCAATTGAAAATGCAAAATTAGAAACTTCTAAACCATCTATGATAATAGTTAAAAATCAAATAGGATTTGGATGTCCAGCAAAGCAAGGAAAAGCTTCAGCTCATGGAGAGCCGTTAGGAGCTGAAAATGTAAAGGCATTAAAGGAAAACTTAAACTGGCAGTTAGAACCAGCATTTTATGTTCCAGATGAAGTATATTCAAATATGGAACAATATATTTCAAAGGGAATTGAAGAGGAAGAAAAGTGGAACAAGCTATTTGAAGAATATAAAAAAGAATATCCAGATTTAGCAGAAGAGTATATTAAATGGTTTAGTGGAGAGGTAGATAAAGAAGCTCTTGATAGTGATGAATTCTGGAATTTTGAAGATAAGCCTATGGCTACAAGAAATTCTTCAGGAACAATAATAAATAAATTAACAAAAATAATTCCTAATCTTATAGGAGGTTCAGCAGATTTAGCACCATCTAACAAGACATATATGAATGGAAGAGGTGACTTCTCATCAGAAAATAGAGCAGGCTCTAATATGCACTTTGGAGTTAGAGAACATGCTATGGCAGCAATAGCTAATGGAATGTATGCTCATGGAGGATTAAAAGTATTTTGTGCTACTTTCTTTGTATTTAGCGATTATATGAAAGGTGCTATGAGATTATCATCATTAATGAAACTTCCAGTTACATATGTATTAACTCATGATAGTATAGGGGTAGGAGAAGATGGTCCAACTCATCAACCTATAGAACAACTTGCAGCTCTTAGAAGTATGCCTAATATGACTGTATTTAGACCAGCAGATTCAAAAGAAACAGCAGCAGGATGGTATTATGCCTTAACAAATGGAAGTACTCCAACTTCATTAGTATTAACAAGACAAAATCTTCCTTCATACAAAGAGAGTGGAAAGAAAGCATTAAAGGGAGCATACATAATTAAAGATTCTAAAAAGGAAATTCCAGATATGCTTCTTATGGCATCAGGTTCTGAAGTGGAATTAGTATATAAAGCTGCTGATGAATTGTTAGCTAAGGGAATAGATGCAAGAGTTATAAGTATTCCTTCTTTTGAATTATTTGATGAACAAGATGAAGAATATAAAGAAAAGGTAATGCCAAATTCAGTTAGAAAGAGATTAGCAGTTGAAGCATTATCATCTTTTGGATGGCATAAATATATTGGACTTGATGGAGATATTATTTCATTAGATACATTTGGAGCTTCAGGAAGAGCAGATAAGCTATTTGAACAATATGGCTTTACTGTTGAGAATGTTGTAAATAAAGCAATTGAGCTTATGAAATAATATGTAATTAAAAATGATTATTTAAAAATTAAAAAACTGCAGATAACTTTAAAATGGGGGAATTATAATAAAGTTATCTACAGTTTTTTATTTTGATTGCGGGAGCAGGACTTGAACCTACGACCTTTGGGTTATGAGCCCAACGAGCTGCCAACTGCTCCATCCCGCGATATTTTGTTTTAATTTCCTTTACATTA
>JALFQD010000095.1 GCA_022785265.1 Clostridium sp.
ATCTTCTGTTCCCAGTTTCGTGAGAGGGAATGGTACCAACAGATCTGCAGTGGTGAAAGTACTCTTGCAGATGCCATTATGGACCGTATATCTTATGATTCATATAAAATCAATATTGAGTGTATTGATCCATCTAAAGACCTTTCGATGAGAGAAGTATACGGATTAGATCCTGCTTTGGCTAAGTAATCTAATAACAAAACAAATGGGGTGGCTCCGTTAGTCCGGACAGGTGGCTCTCGTCACACCGGACTGGCGGCTCTGCCGCACCATAATATTCAACAAGAATAAGTTCTTTCGTTCCATCTCCGTTAAAATCTAATAATTTGGCGAAACAAAGTCCTGTCCAAAAATGTTTATACTGACTGTAATTGTAAAGATGAGCTTTTCCATACTTTTTTTCATATTGCTGAACCAGTTTTCTATAAGCACTTATTGCAGACTGTTTCACCGTAATTGTACACACAGCAGTTTGTCCATTTGATTCCGCATAAACTTCCGTTTGTCCCACTTTCTTTGCTATAACTTTTCCAGATGAGTTTACCGTCGCAATATTTTTATTTTTAGATTTCCAACTAACCTTCGTTATTTTTCCATTTACTGTCGCCTTTAATATTTCACTTTTTCCAACACTCAATGTCAAGGATGTATCGGATAATTTAATATATGATTTCTTTACTGTTAAAGTACATGTTAATATTTTTTTATCCACTGTAGCACTAATAGTGCATGTACCTGCCTTTTTCGCAGTAACAACTCCATTCTTCGTTACAATAGCTATTTGGGAATTACTAGATTTCCATTTAATAGATGCATTATTTGATACACCTGTTACTTTCAGTATCTGTTTATCCCCACTGTAAAGTGTCATTGTTGTTTTTGATAATTTCATATTATTCTGCGAAATGTTTCCATCTGAAACAGAGTAGTCACCTGGCTTAATATTTGTTGTTGGTTTAGTAGTAATATGCATAGCATCCTTATAGTCTTGATTCATATAAAAACTGCTATATATATCTGTATATTTTGCTACAATATTTATAATCTGCTTCCTAATCTTATTTTGAGACTCACATAATTTAGTTAAATCTTCTGCGGTTTGGATATTTTCACGATAAAAAAGTGCTGTGAATGCTTTATTTAGCGCCCCACCTTTCAATGTATCTCCAATCCATTTCTTTGCAACACTGTTTCCATACATTTGAAATTCTACATATCCTTTAAAACATCCACTAAACTCTAATGCTTGATCACTTGTAGGATTTGATAGATACGCAATGGATGAATTACTTAGTCCCATTTTTAAATAACAATCCATTGTATATAAAAGCGCAAGCTGAAGATTATTAGAAGCGGCATCTGAAGTATTAAATAGAATATCCAAAGCACCACTTTCCCAGTTTATAACATTTAAAAGATAATTTTGATCACACAATTTTTCCCATGTTTTATCCAGTATTTTTCCCATCACATTGGATTTTACATTATTAATAATGTATTCCCCAGTAAAAGAGGCTTGATCCAAACACCTAATTATTTCATCACAAGCAGAAATGAAATCATAATTAGGACTAGCCATTCCTGCACAAGCATTTCTCGCATTTTTTATAATCTGGATTTTCTCTTCTTTTGCATCTTTAATAGCATTAAAATTTGCTATTGATTCGAAAAGATCTTTCGTCGTTTCAGAAGCATCTTGCACCTGATCTATTACATTTGCTATATCTTTTAATTTTTTTAAATTTTTTAATTTTTCTATAATTTGTCCCTCGGACATTTGTAATATTTCTTCTGGTGTTTTAGAAACTCCTTCTTTTCTACACTGTTCTTGTAATTCATCAAAAATTTTGATTAGGTATGAATTAACTCTATTAATTTGTTCTACATTAAATTCGGAGGCGTCTGCTTTATTATCATACTTCAGATAATCCATAATAAGCACTTCATAAATTGCTTTCTGATTATTTTGAAAATCATGTTTTATTACGTCATGCCAAACAGATGATATGGACATCAATGGAACATCGTTCAGCACCAACGCTCCAAGCTGTTTATATATTGGATCCTGCATATTGTTACATAACTGATACATCGAATTACCATAAACCGTCCCATTTATATTTAATCCATTCTGTATTGTTCCAGCTAACCATACATTATAATCAGGCACTTCTATCGAGTTTCCTAACGTTGCTACTTCCGAATGATCCGACCATTCTTCTACATTTATGTCTGTAAAATCATTGTCTATATCCATTCCATCTGACAATAGTTCATTTCCAGACACATCTTCCTCCTCAAACATAACTATTTCGTCCTCATCTTTCACAGATGGTTCTGAAGAAAATATATCATTCTCATCCATAAAGTCTGACGCCAATATACTACTTATTCCTAATTGTGATAAAATTATACTTGTTACAACTATTAAGCTTAAAACTTTTTTCCTTTTCATATTTTTTCTCCTATATGTTTCCATAATATATTTTTCTTTTAGCATTCATCCTGCTATAATGTCACATTTAGATAAAAATCTACTTTTCACATATTTAGAATAACATTAATAAATCTAATACACAATATAAAATCTTTCTTTTTATTTTTTCTCATCTTATATTCTTATCATTTAAAAAATATACTATAATTTTCGCACAAATTATCAATATTGAATCTGGAATTTTTTTCTGTTCTTCTTATTTAGTTCACAAACAACTTCTACGACAAAAACCCCCGCCTCCCACAGACCTAAATCTGCGGAAGCCGGGGATTTTATGTAAGTATAGTAATGAGATTATGTCAGCTATATGGCGGAGGTTCTTGTGCCATATAAATCTGTCGCAATGATAAAATGATAATGATTATTTAACGATCATACCAGTCTTTCTGTCGCTGAAGATTGCTACTTCGATCAGGAAGATCACACCAAGGATCAGCTGCTGTAACTGGGTT
>JALFQD010000098.1 GCA_022785265.1 Clostridium sp.
GGAAGTACAGGAGGCTCAACTGGTGGTACTGTTGTATCAGGAGCAGCTTCAGCATATTTTGTAAAACCATCAGGTTGGGGAACTCCAAATGCATATGTATATACAGAAAGTGGTTCATCAGTAACTAAGCTTAATGGAGAATGGCCAGGAAAAGCTATGAAAGATGAAGGTAATGGAGTTTATAGCTATACATTACCAGAAGGTACAGATAGTGCATTAATAATCTTTAATGATGGAAGTAATCAAATTCCAGGAGCTCAACAACCAGGATATGCTATAACATCTTCAAAATCTATGAAATATGAAAATGGAAGTTGGGAAGAAGCAGTAGTAGATACATCATTAAAAGTTACTAAGATAGAAACTGATGTTCAATCACCACAATCCACAGATACAGATATAAAAATAACAGCAACTGCAAGTGGAGAAGGTACAATAAGTTATAAATTTACAGTAACAAAAGGTTCAACTAGTGAAACATTAAGTAGTTTTTCAACTAAAAATTCAGTAACTTGGACACCAAGTGAAGCTGGAACTTATACAATAAAGGTTGAAGTTAAAAATACTAATGGTGAAACAGCAGAATTAACTAAGCAATTTGTTATTAATAGTGGAGATGTAGTAAGTGATGCTCCAGTAATTAAGAGCATAAAGCCAAGTAAGGCAGCACCTCAAACAAAAGGTTCAAGCGTTGTATTTACAGTAAATGCAATTGGAGGAGAAAATGTAGGAAATGGATTATTATTCTATAAGTTCTTTGTAACTGAACCTAATGGTCAAGAAGAAATAGTTCAATATTATTCTCGTAAGAATACTTATACTCTTGTAGGTAAGAAAACAGGAACTTATAAAATAAGAGTTGAAGTTCAAAATGCAGACAATACAACTGTTTCAAAAGAAATGGAATATGAATTTAGTGATTCAACTATTATAATTCCAACAGAGCTTACATTAAATAGCTTTACACCAAGTAAGTCATCACCTCAAACATTAGGAACATCAATAGTTTTATCAGCAGATGCAGAAGGTGGAACAGGTTCTCTTACTTATAAGTATTATGTTAAAGCAAATGGAAGTACTACAACATTAAGTACTACAACATCAAGTACTTATACATGGAAACCAACTGAAGCAGGAACATATACAGTATATGTTGATGTAACTGATGAAGATGGAAACAAAGTAAGTAAAAACTTTAATTATGTAATAAGTAATGGTGGTAGTGATGAAGAATATGGAACTGTAATAGTTAAGTACTTAGATGAAGAAACAGGAGAAGAAATAACATCATCAACAACATTAACAGGAAAAGTAGGAGAAGCTTATAAAGCAACAGCAAAAACAGTAAGTGGTTATACACTTTCATTTACTCCAGCTAATGCAAGTGGAACTTACACTCTAGCTACAAAAACAGTGCTTTATTACTATGTAAAATCATCAATTTCAAATCCACCAGTAATAAGCTCATTTACAGCAAGTAAAGCATCACCACAAGTAAGTGGAACTCAAGTAACATTAACAGCAAAAGCAACAGGAAGTGGAACATTACAATATAAGTTCCTAATAAAAGATGCAAATGGAAATTGGGGAATATTAAAAGATTATGGAACAACAAACACATATACATGGACAACAAAAGCAATAGGAGATAAGACATTATATGTAGATGTAAAAGATAGTAATGGAAAAGTAACAAGAAAATCAATGAGTTACACAGTTAAGCAATCATTAATAGAAGATAGTAATTCAGCTATAACATATTCTGGAACATGGAAAATAGCAACTGCAACAAAATATAGTGGTGGAACTTGTAAGTATGCATCTAGTTCAGCAACAGCAACATATAAATTTACTGGAACAGGAATAAAATTAATAGCAACAAAAGAATCAAATAAAGGAATAGCTAAGGTAACAGTAGATTCAAAAGTGTATTATGTAGATTTATATAGTTCAAGTGCTAAAAATCAAAATATAGTATTTTTATTATCAGGATTAACTTCAGGAACACATACAATAAAAGTAGAGTGGACAGGATTGAAGAATGATTCTTCAACAGGAACCACAATAACTTTAGATGCTTTTGATATTATTAAATAATTAAAGAAAGATCAATGTTTATCAATTTATAAGTAAACATTGATCTTTTGTTTAGTACAATATTTATGTAATTATAAAAGTTAGTTGTCATTTAAAATAAACCTAAAAAACAAGGTGCTAACCTGGGGGAGATTGCACCTTGTTTTTATTATTTACCATCTTCTGAGTAAGATGGATTTTATAAAGGGGATAAATAATATGCTTAATTACTTTACAACTTAATTTTACAACATAAATGTGTCATTTCTATGTCAAATAAAAAACAAATTGAATAATTATTATGTCTTTTTAGCAATGTTATTAGCTTAAAATTAGAATAAAATATAAATAATAATAAGTTTTTATTATATATGTCGAAAAAGTAAAAAAATAGTTTCCATATGTTATAATAATATGTATAAATATACAATATGATAAATGAAAGGTGGAAATATGAAAAAGAGATACAAAACAATAGTTTTTCTATTAATAATTTTTATGAATTTAGCTTATATTAATACATTTAATGTTAATGCTGAGCAATATAGTAGTAGGTATGACCCTAGAGAACTTGGTTTAATGACTCCTGTTAAAGACCAAGGAGAATTAGGAGTATGTTGGTGTTTTGCAGGAATGGCTGCAGTAGAAAGTTATTTAAAATTAAAAGGTTATGGAGAATATGATTTTTCAGAAGAACATGTAAGATGGTGGGCTACGTTAAGGGATGGCTATGGATTTAAAAGAGAAAGTTATGAACCATCTAGCTTTAGTGTTGTAAAAAACTATTTAACTAGTGCTGGAGGAGTAAGGCTTGAAGAAGATATTCCATACAATCCTTCTGAAAGTGCTGCCATGCCAGTAAATATGGATATAGCACCTCCTAAATTTTATGTTACCGATATAGTTGAAATTTCAAATGATATGAATGAAGTTAAAAAAGGAATATTAGAAGCAGGAGGTGTGGTTTCTGCATATAGAAGTAATAATATTTTTATAGGAAAAACTATGAATCAATATTATTGTAATGATGAGACTTTTGTAAAAGATGAACAACATGCTATATTGATAGTTGGATGGGATGATAATTATTCAAGAGATAATTTTAGAGATAATAATAAACCTAAAAATGATGGGGCTTGGCTTGTAAAAAATAGTTGGGGTAATTATAATGATGAAGGTGGATATTTTTGGATATCTTATGAGGATAAAACCTTATTACAAGCAGAAGATAATTTTTATATAAATGGAATATGTGATATAAATGAAGGAAAAAAGATTTATCAATATGATGAGTTTGGACCAACAGCATATATTTATTCTATAGATAATGAAACTAACCAAGAAAAACAGTTAATAGAATGTGCAAATGTTTATGATTTTAAAGATGGGTATGATATATTAGAAGGAATAATGTTTATGACATCATCAATAGGTGCAAAATATAAAATATCTTATGCTCAATTTGAGGAAAATAATGTATATATAGATGGAAATAAAACTATGCTCTTAGCTGAAGGAATAGTATCTCATGCAGGGTTTATTACTATTCCTCTAGATGGAATAAAAGTACCAGAAGGAAAAGGCTATATAATGGTATCTATTGATAATAGTCAAAATAATAAAGCAGCATTAATTGGGGCTGAAACTTTATCTGATGAGTGTGTAAGAAAAATAGATAAAGGCGAAAGCTATATGGTGGTTGAAAATTATGCTATAGATTGTTTTGATTATAGTAATGAGGGAGATGAAGAAAATTATACCATTAAAGTTATTGCAAGAAATACAAAAGAAAAAATAATAGCTCAAGAAGTTTTAGATAAACAAAAAGAAGCTTTAAATGAAAGTACAAATAATAATATAACAAGTAATGATGTAACTTCAGAAAAAAGAGATTTTATCTTGATAGTTGAATTAGCTACTATATTAATAGTAGTAATATTTCTTATAAAAAAAAGAAATTGAATATATTATTTTTCGCTTCTTCCTTGCTCACTTCAAGTTAGGAAAAAATAATATATTAAATTTTAAAATATTTGTGGATAATTATTTTATATTTATAAGTAATTATTCACATTTTTAAATTTAAAGAAATATATAGTTTTAAGTATATTTAAAGTGTTAAAGTTGCATTAATACTTGAATTCTAATAGTTAAATAATTTTAAGTAAATATTACAATTTTGATAAATATATTTTTAATTAATATAAACATGGTACTATGTAAATGTAAGAAGTTGATGTAGAAGGGGGTAGAATGATATGCAAGAATATATAAATAAAGCTAATAAGATTATTTCAGAAGTTAAAAAGATAGTTATAGGGAAGGATGATATAATAAAGAAGGTTTTAACTACAATATTAGCAAAGGGAAACATTTTAATAGAAGATATACCAGGAGTAGGAAAAACCACTTTAGCATTAACCTTTTCTAAAGCTATGTCACTTAATTGTAAAAGATTACAATTTACACCTGATGTATTGCCAAGTGATGTATTAGGTTTTTCTATTTATAATAAAGAATTAGATAGGTTTGAATATAAGCAAGGCTCAATAATGTGTAATTTATTTTTAGCTGATGAAATAAATAGAACATCT
>JALFQD010000110.1 GCA_022785265.1 Clostridium sp.
GGATTTTCTTCAAAAAGGAACTTATTTATGGAATTCAGGAATATTTGTTTTTAGAGCTGATGTAATTCTTAGAGAAATTGAAAAGTATCTTCCTAAAATGCATATATCATTAATGGAAATATATAAGCATATAGGAGAAGATGATGAAGAAAAGGTGATAACAGAAGAATATAAAAAAATAGATGGTATATCAATAGACTTTGGAATAATGCAGAAAACAAGAAAGGCTTATGTTGTAAAATGTGATTTTGTATGGGACGACATAGGAAGTTTTACAGCTTTAAGTAGATTTTTAAATGAAGAAAATAGTAATAGAGTATCAGAAAATGTATATTTAGAAGAATGTGAAAATTGTTCAGTTTTTGGAAAAAAGAACTTAATAGTAGGTTTTGGAGTAAAGGATTTAGTTATTGTTGATGCAGGAGATGTAATATTAATAGTAGATAAAAATAGAGAGCAAGAAATAAAGCATTTAATAAATGAAATAGGAAATAAAAAAAATTATGTAAAATTTTTATAAATATGTAGAAAAAATTAAGAGAACGGTATATAATGAACCTAACATTAATAATTGAGAAAGGAAATGATAAATTGCTTATTAATACACATATAATATTAGCAAACAATATTTTAAGACAAGCAAATGGAAAAAAGTTATATTTAATAAATAAGAAGAGATTTATATGGGGAAATATAAAACCAGACTGTGCTTCAAAATATAAGTTTAAAAAGCATTATTATGATGAAAGTATTACTATGATTCTAGACAAAATAAAAGAACTCTCAAGTTTATCAGTAGAAGATATTTACTATAGTTTTGGTAAAAATAAGTTTAGTGAAGAGCTAGGTGTGGTTTGTCATTTCTTATGTGATTTCTTTTGTATTCCTCACAATCAAAGATGGGAATTCAAACATTCTATGAAAAAACATGTTGTTTATGAACAAAAGTTAGCAAAGTTCGCAAAGCTTTACAGATTTAAAGGGTATATAGATAGTAATTTAAGTATAGATGATTTAGAAGAGTTTATAACTTCACATCAAGAAAAATACAAAGAAGAGGAATCATTTAAAAATGATTTATCATATTCATATTTTATATGCAATAGCATTATAAACATGATTTTAAATGAAGTTTATATGAATGAATATGCATCACAAAAAGTTGTTGTTGCTTATTAAAAAATTAAAGATTCAAAATACTATTAAAAAGATTTGTAAAAGGTGATTTTTTTCACTTTTTACAAATCTTTTTTTATTACTAGGAAATTATATTAGTTTTAAGCTTAATAATAAAATTTAATAAAAGAAACAGGTTTAGAAATTCCTTTAGTTAGTTTTTTAAATAAATACAATGAAAATCATTATTGACAAAAAAATAATAAAAGAATATAATAAAATTAACAAATGAACAAATGCTCATATGTATAGGAGGAACAAAAATGAATGATGAAAATATAATAGAAAAATGTAGTTGTAATGTTATTCATAGTGATGTAGTTGAAAGAGTAAAAAAAAGTCTTCCAAAAGAAGAAGTTCTTTATGATTTAGCAGAGTTTTTTAAAGTATTTGGAGATTCCACTAGAATAAAAATTATTTGTGCTCTTTTTGAATCAGAGATGTGTGTATGTGATTTATCAGCTTTACTTAAAGTAAGTCAATCTGCTATTTCACATCAATTAAAAACACTAAAGGCTGCAAGGCTTGTTAAGTATAGAAGAGAAGGAAAAGTTATTTATTATTCATTAGATGATGAACATATTAAGCATGTTTTTGATGAAGGATTAAGGCATGTTACAGAATAAGAAAGAAGGGGTATAGATGAAAGAATATAAGTTATATCTTAATGGACTAAATTGTGCTAATTGTGGCAACAAAATAGAAAAAAAAGTAGATTCTTTAAAAGAAGTTCAAGAAGCTGTTTTAAACTTTTCTGTGGGAACTTTAACAATAGAATTAAAAAATGAAGATGATGAAGAGAAGGTTACAGAAGAAGTTAAAAAAATAGTAAAAGCATTAGAACCAGATGTAGTTGTTGAAAAGTATACAGGACACAGAGAAAAGCATAATCATAAAGAAGGATGTGGAGATAATCATAGCCATGGAAAAGATTGTGATTGTGGAAAAGAACACAATCATGAGCATAATCATGGAGAGGGTTGTCATTGTGAAGGACATGAACATGATAATATGGAAAAATGCAATTGCAAAGAGGAACATAATCATGCAAAAAGTACCCATAGTCATGACCATCTAGAAGATGATAAGGAAAATGATTTATTAGGAAAAGTTCCTTTTATTGTTGGATTAATAATATATGTAGTTGCTATAGCAATTGGAAGTAATGATATTTATGGAATTATATTATTTGGCGTAGCTTATATTCTAATTGGTGGAGAGGTAGTTTTAAGTGCAATTAAAAATATAGCTCATGGAGAGCTTTTTGATGAAAATTTTCTTATGACCTTAGCAACTATAGGAGCATTTGGTATAGGGGAATACAAGGAAGCAGTAGCAGTAATGGTATTTTATAAGATAGGTGAAATATTTCAAGATTATGCAGTTAATAAATCAAGAAAGTCAATATCATCTCTTATGAATATAAGAGCAGATTATGCTAATAAATTAGTTGACAATAAAGAAGAAAAAGTATCTCCAGAGGATGTTGATATAAATGACATTATTGTAATAAAACCAGGAGAAAGAGTTCCTTTAGATGGAATTGTTTTAGAAGGAGAAAGTTCATTAGATACTTCTGCATTAACAGGGGAATCAGTGCCAAGAGATATTCATAAAGATGAAGAAATATTATCAGGAGCAATAAATCTTAATGGAGTGTTAAAGGTAAAAGTAACAAAGGAATATGGTGAATCTACAGTTTCAAGAATATTAGACCTTGTAGAAAATGCAGGAAGTAAAAAAGCACCAACAGAGAAGTTTATAACAAAGTTTTCAAAGTACTATACACCAATTGTTGTAATTTTAGCTTTAATGTTAGCTATAATACCATCACTTGTTATTAGTGATGCAAATTTTTCAGATTGGCTTTATAGAGCGTTAATATTTTTAGTTGTTTCTTGTCCTTGTGCATTAGTAATATCAGTTCCTTTAGGATTATTTGCAGGAATAGGAGCAGCATCTTCAAAGGGTATACTTGTAAAGGGTGGAAATTATCTAGAAGCAATAAAGGATACAGAAATAGTAGTATTTGATAAAACAGGAACTCTAACAAAGGGAGTATTTGACGTTGTAAAAATTAATGCAATAGGGATAAGTAAAGAGGAATTATTAGAAGTTGCAGCACTTGGAGAAAGCTTTTCAAATCACCCAATAGGACAGTCAATAGTAAAAGCTTATTCTAAATCAATAGATAAAAATTTAATAAAAGATTATGAAGAAATATCTGGAAATGGAATTAAGGCAACAATTAAAGGGGAAAAAGTTTTATTAGGAAATTATAAGTTAATGAAACAATATGGTATAAGTTGCATTGTGAAAGATGAAGCTGGAACTATTGTAAATGTTGCTATAGATGGAAAATATAAAGGATATATATTAATTGCAGATGAAATAAAAGAAACTTCAAAGAATGCTATAAAACAATTGAAAAAATTGGGAATTAAGAAAACTGTAATGTTAACAGGAGACAATAAAAAAGTAGCTGATTCTGTGGGAGCAAGTGTTGGTGTTGATAATGTTTATTCAGAATTATTACCAGCAGGAAAAGTTGAGAAATTAGAAGAACTTTTAAAAGAAAAATCTCCTAAAGGAAAGTTAGTCTTTGTGGGAGATGGAATAAATGATGCACCAGTTTTAGCAAGGGCAGATATTGGAGTTGCTATGGGTGGAATTGGCTCAGATGCTGCTATTGAGGTGTCAGATGTAGTTCTTATGAAAGATGATGTCTCATCCTTGTCAGATGCAATAAATATAGCAAAGAAGACTAATAAAATACTTTGGCAAAATATAATATTCTCATTAATTATAAAAGTAGGTGTTTTAGTTTTAGGAGCTTTAGGAATGGCTAATATATGGGAAGGCGTTTTTGCAGATGTAGGAGTAACATTACTTGCAGTATTAAATTCAATGAGAGCACTTAAATATTAAAATAATAATATAAAAAAAGAATTGTCTCATATAAATTAGTTTAATATAAGACAATTCTTTTTTTGTGTTTTAACTTAAAATAAGCAAAGTAAAAAATCTTTCTTTTTATTGTACCTCTGAGTTAGGAATTTCTTCTAATGAAGAGATGCAATTTGGTCTTATAAGAACATTAGTTTTTGGAATTCTAATTATTTCATCTCTTAAAACCTTTACTGTTTCTCCAGTAGATAATTTTTCATCAGTAAAAAGAACAGAATTTAAATCTGCATCATGGATTTGATATTCTTTACCACTATTCATTATAATTTTAATCATATATAAATCCCCCTTCATTTAAAAATATTAATGTATATATTATATACCTTAATATATGATTTTTCCACATATTTTTATTTTATAAAAAATTATATGTTTAATAATTTAAGAGTATTTATTAATATTATCAATAAAATTTCATATAAAAATGTAAGATAATTTATATAAATTAAGAATAGATTATAATTAAACTTTTGTGGTAAAATAATAAAATAGATTTTTATTAAAGAAAGGGAGATACAGTATGGAAAAGAAAAAAAATATTTCTATGGCTGTTATAAAAAGATTACCTAAATATCATAGATATCTTAAGGAATTAATGAAAAATGATGTAGATAGAATATCTTCTAAA
>JALFQD010000115.1 GCA_022785265.1 Clostridium sp.
TGAAATTAAGAGAGCAAAATATGTTCCATGTACTGATGAAGAAGCCTTAAATGGATTTAAAGTTTTATCAAGATTAGAAGGAATAATTCCTGCTATTGAAAGTTCTCATGCTATAGCATATGCTTTAAATGCAGCTAAAGATTATGATAAAGATGATTACATAATTGTATGCCTTTCAGGAAGAGGAGATAAAGACGTTCAAGAGCTTATGGATAAGATAAAGTAAGTTAATAAATAATTTTAAAAAAGAATTATTGACAAAAATAATTTAATAATTTATTATAAAGTAAATTAATATTTAAAAGCAATGAAAAAGAGGAGTAAAAGCCCTAAGCATTTAAGAGAGAGGGAAAAGGTGGAACCCCTTATGCTAAAGGTTTTGAAGGTAGCTTTTGAGCTTCCTTAGTGAAATAAAAGTAACTAAGGACGGTTTTTCATAAATCGTTAGTAAAATAAGAGCCTGTAAAAGCTTTTTTGAAAGTAGAGCAGGAATAAAGGTGGTACCGCGAGCTTTCGTCCTTTTAGAGACGAAGGCTCTTTTTATTTTATAAAAAAAATTGTAAATAACTTGCTGAGTTAATGTTAAATTTTAATAGAAAAAGTAAGTTGAAAAATAGGAGGAGAAAAATGGAAAATAAAAAAGAATTAGCAACAACATATTCCCCAAAAGAATTTGAAGACAGAATCTATAAAAAGTGGGAAGAAAAAAAATACTTTACACCTAAAATTGATAAAACCAAAAAGCCTTATTCAATAGTTATGCCACCACCAAACATAACTGGAAAGCTTCATTTAGGTCATGCGTTAGATAATACAATGCAAGATATGCTTATAAGATATAAGAGAATGCAAGGATATTGTACTTTATGGGTACCAGGACAAGACCATGCTTCAATAGCAACAGAAGTTAAAGTTGCAAATGAATTAGCTAAACAAGGTTTAGATAAAAAAGAAATGGGAAGAGAAGCATTTTTAGAGAAAGTTTGGGAGTGGTCTGACGAATATAGAGAAAGAATAAGAACTCAGCTTAAAAAGCTTGGTGTTTCTGCAGACTTTACAAGAGAAGCCTTCACAATGGATGAAAACTTAAATAAAGCAGTAAGACATGTATTTGTTAAGCTTTATAATGAAGGTCTTATATATCAAGGAAATAGAATAACTAACTGGTGTACAAAATGTCAAACTGCTTTATCTGATGCAGAAATTGTTTATGAAGAACAAGAAGGATTTTTCTGGCACATAAATTATCCATTAGCTGATGGAACAGGATACTTAGAAATAGCTACAACAAGACCAGAAACCTTACTTGGAGATACAGCAGTTGCAGTAAACCCAAATGATGAAAGATTTAAGCACTTAATAGGAAAGAAATTAATCTTACCTTTAGTAAATAAAGAAATTCCAATAGTAGGAGATGACTATGTTGATATGGAATTTGGAACTGGAGCAGTTAAAATAACTCCAGCTCATGACCCTAATGACTTCCAAGTTGGATTAAGACATAACCTTCCTCAAATAAGAGTTATGGATGATAAGGGAGTAATAAATGCAAATGGTGGAAAATATCAAGGATTAGATAGATATGAAGCTAGAAAAGTTATAGTAAAAGACCTTGAAGAAGCAGGCCTTTTAGTTAAGGTTCAACCTCATACTCATAATGTTGGAACTCATGATAGATGTGGAACTACTGTTGAGCCAATAATATCAAAACAATGGTATGTAAAGATGGAATCTTTAGCAAAACCTGCAATAGAAGTTGTTAAAGAAAAGAAAACTAAATTTGTACCAGAAAGATTTGAAAAAATATATTATAACTGGATGGAAAACATTCAAGACTGGTGTATTTCAAGACAATTATGGTGGGGTCATAGAATACCAGTATGGTATTGTCAAGATTGTGGAGAAGTAATAGTTCAAGAGGAAGCTCCAGAAGTTTGTCCAAAGTGTGGTTCTAAGCACTTAGAACAAGATAAGGATGTATTAGATACTTGGTTTTCATCTGCATTATGGCCTTTCTCAACACTAGGTTGGCCAGAAAAAACAGAGGACTTAGAATATTTCTATCCAACAAATGTATTAGTAACAGGTTATGATATTATATTCTTCTGGGTTGCAAGAATGATATTCTCAGGACTTCACAATATGAAAGAAACTCCTTTTGATACTGTTCTTATACATGGAATTATAAGAGACTCTCAAGGAAGAAAGATGAGTAAGTCTTTAGGAAATGGTGTTGACCCTCTTGAAGTAATAGATGAATATGGTGCAGATGCTTTAAGATTTATGCTTATAACAGGAAATGCTCCAGGAAATGATATAAGATACTACCCAGAAAGAGTTGAAGCTTCAAGAAACTTTGCAAATAAGATATGGAATGCATCAAGATTTGTTATGATGAACCTTGATAGAGAATTAATGGATAAGGAAAAAGACAATAAGGATTATTCATTAGCAGATAAGTATATTTTATCTAAGATGAATACTTTAGTTAAGGAAGTTACAGATAACTTAGATAAATATGAACTTGGAATAGCAGTTCAAAAGGTTTATGACTTTATGTGGACTGAGTTCTGTGACTGGTATATAGAACTTGTTAAGCCTGTATTATATGGAGAAGATGATAAGGCTAAGGGAAGAGTTTACAATGTTTTATACACTGTATTAACAAATGGATTAAAATTATTACATCCAGTAATGCCATTTATTACAGAAGAAATCTACACAACTTTAACTTTAGAAGAGACAATAGTAAATTCAGCATGGCCAAAGTATGATGAAGCTTTATATGATGAAAAAGCAGAAAAAGATATGGACTATGTAATAGAGGCAATAAAGAACTTAAGAAATGTAAGAGCTGAAATGAATGTTCCACCTTCAAGAAAAGCAAAAGTTATATGCATAATTGGAGATGAAGCTAAAGAAGCTTTTGAAAATGGAGTTTTATATATAGAAAAACTTGCTTCTGCATCAGAAGTTGAATTTATTTCTTCAAAGAGTGAAGTTCCAGAAAATGCTGTATCTGTAGTAGTTAAGGGTGGAGAATTATTTATGCCACTTTTAGACTTAGTAGATAGAGAAAAAGAACTTGAAAGATTAAATAAAGAAGTTAAAAAGCTTAATGGTGAAATAGAAAGAATAGATAAAAAATTAAGCAATCAAGGCTTTGTAGCTAAGGCACCTCAAGCAGTTGTTGATGGAGAAAAAGCTAAGAGAGAAAAATATGCTGAAATGCTAAAAGCAGTAGAAGAAAGAATAGCAGCATTAAAGTAAATCTTAACTTGGTTCAAAAATATTAGTTTTCTTATGTTATTCAGTCGTTCCGTCGACAGGCTCAAAGTCACGCCTTCATAAAATAAGAAAACTAATATTTTATAAGCAAGATTAAGATTATAAATTAAAGATAATTTAGCTGTTGTATAAAGAAGTGTTATTAAACTTTTTTGTGCAACAGCTTTTTTTAATATAGTTTTAATAGAGATAATTATAATATTGTTCCATATGGGTTTTAATTTTCATAGTATAAAATAATTAGTATTTTAAAGAAGGTATTTAATGAAAATTGCTATAAGGGCAGGGCATAATTTTAGTGTTCCTGGGGTTTTTGGATTTATTGATGAAACTTGTGAAAATAGAAGAGTAAAAGATGAGGTAATAAAGTATTTAGAGGCATTAGATTATGAAATTTTAGATGTTACTTCTAGTGATTACTATAATACAATAGAATCTGATTTAGCTTATGGAGTAAATAGTGCAAATGAATGGAATGCGGAGCTTTTTATTTCAATACATTTTAATAATGAAGTGAAGTTTTATAATGGAGAAATTGGTTGTGAAGTATGGGTTTATAATGTTTTTAAAGAGGCAGAAAATGTTGTGAATTCTTTAGGTAATTTAGGATTTAAAAATAGGGGATTAAAGATAAGACAGAACTTATATGAATTAAAACATACAAAAATGAAAGCTATGATTATTAATATATGTTTTGTAGAGGCAATCTTAGATGTTGATTTATACAATTCATTAGGTGCAAATTTAATAGGAAAGACAATAGCAGAAGGAATATATGGAGAAGAAGAATTTATTAAAAATGATTTTAAAGAAGAAAAAAATCAATGGGTGGAAATGATTCAAAACAAGATAAATTTAGAGGTAACAGGAATACTAAATAATGAAACGTTAAGTGCTTGTCCTAAATTAGAGTATAAAGAAGAGGGAGATTTCATAGAAATAGTTCAAGAAATATTGAGCTTTAAAGGATTTAATATAAAAAAGATAGATGGAATTTTAGGAGAAGAAACTAAAAAGGCTATTATAAAATTTCAAACAATTCATGAGCTTAAACCAGATGGAATTGTTGGATATAATACATGGAAATATTTATTAAGGTAAAAGATAAAACTGCTATGTAAATGTTTTATATGGCAGTTTTAGTTTGTTTAAGGCTATTTGTATTTGTTATATAATATGTGTATAATAAAAGAGAGAATTTTTTAATTCTTTAGGAAATTATATTAATTGAATAATTGAGGATAACTTCTAAGTTAATAATAAAGCTTAATAAAAGAAACAAGTTTAAGAATTTCCTTTCATTTGGTTAGAAAGTATTAATTATTACTTTGCGTTGACTTGGAGCCTGTCGACGGAAAAAGCAAAGTAATAATTAATACTTTTTTATTT
>JALFQD010000125.1 GCA_022785265.1 Clostridium sp.
TCTCACATTAATAAGCTTAATTTATTAAAAATGTTGTATAATCAAGTTTATATTCCACAAGCTGTATTTGATGAAATTTCAGTTAAAGAAGATTCAATATGTAAAATTCAAGTTGAGCAATCATTAGATTGGATAAAAGTATTAAAAATAAAGAACACAATGGCAAAAGAATTCTTTAAAGCACAACTTCATGATGGCGAAGTTGAAGTAATGATTTTAGCTAAAGAAATTTGTGCAAATTTGGTAGTCATTGATGATAAAAATGCAAAAAAACATGCTAAATATTTAGGTCTTAATGTTACAGGAACATTAGGAATTTTACTTAAAGCAAAACAACAAGGATTTATACAAGAAATAAAACCATTATTACTAGAATTAAGAGATAAAGGAATTTATATTAGTGATAATATAATAAATATATGTTTAAAGGCTGCTAATGAGAAATAAATAATATATAATTTATAAAAAATAGGAACTTTATAATTAATTGAGTTCCTATTTTTTAGTTTGTCACTGGAAATTTACTGGACCCTAAGGGTGCTAATTGAATTTTTCTAGGCAATAAGTAACCTATTATGGTATAATATAATCAAAAAATAGCAATAATTTAAACATAAGATGAAATTATCTTAATAAGATAAGGAGAGAGTAATGAAAAAAACATATAATAAGAATAAAGAAATGCATCATATACATGATAAGAGCTATAAAGACCTTTACTCAAAGAAGGAAATAGCATTAGACTTATTTAAAAATATGATTAAGGATGATTGGGCAAAAGAAATAACAGTAGAAAATTTAAGCTTAGTAAATAAATTTTTTGTAACTTCAGATTATGAAGAAACAGAATGTGATATAGTTTATCCCAAAAGATAGATGCGATACAGTTTTTACAAAGGATAAAAGCAATAGCATTATTTTTTGATGCTTTAAGTGAAGTTGAAATAAAAGCTATAAAGCACTGGATAAGAAACACAATAGATAATCAATTAGCAGAATCTGCAATAAAGATTTTAGAATCGAAAAGAGAGGATGTGGAAGTTATGGTTGCTAATAATATGTTTATTCTTACAGAATTTAGAGAAAAAGCCGAAAAAGAAGGTCTACAAAAGGGACTTGAACAGGGGCTTGAACAGGGACTTGAACAGGGACTTGAACGTGGACTTCAACAAGGAATTGAGCAAACTAAAATTGAAAATGCAAGAAATTTATTTGATGTTTTAGATGATGAAACAATTTCAAAAAGAATAAAACTTGATTTAGATAAGGTAAAAAAACTTAGAGAAGAATGGGAAAGAGAACAAAGTGATAATTAATAGGTAAAAAATAATATGTGATTTATAAAAAATAGGAACTTGATACTTAATTGGGTTCTTATTTTTTTATAAGCTTGCCACTGGAAATTTACTGGACCCTAAGGGTCTTTGTAAAAACTTTTGCTTTTTTCATATATTATATGTAACAAAAAGAAAGGAGGATAAATTTATGTACATTTTATTACAAGTAAAGCTTAGGATTGCAAAATGTATAACAACAATATTAGAAAAGTTAAATAAGAGTATGGAAAAAGATGCAGAACAAATTTGGTTACTTAGGTTTAGAAGAGGGCAAGTTAAAAAGCTTATGGATAATTCAATGACAAATGAGCAAATTTCAAAAGAGACAGGTCTTTATTTAAAAAATGTAAAGTTAATTAGAAAGGAATGGGAAGCAGAGCAGAGAAATAGATAAAGTTAATTATAAAGAGAACCCCTATAAAATATTTAAATGTTAATTTAATTAAATTCAAAAAAATAAATAAAAGGCTTATCAAAACGACAAAATAGGGAATAATTTCATGTTAAATAGTATTATATACTGTTTATATTCGACATACATTGAAGAAAACTAAAAAAATTCAAAAATTTTTCAAAAAATACTTGCAATTTGTCACAGGGTGTTATACAATAATGACATGGAAAGGAAAACAATTACATTACAGAACATTCTAAATATTAAGAAAAAATAGAAAGTGATGAAAATGTAGGGTTTGATATTTCGTAAGTAATTTAAATTTAGATATTTTAAAAATATCATTTAGGGGGTTAAGATTATGATAAGTAAAAAATCAAGAAAAGTCGTTGCAGCATTACTAATCGGAGCTACAGTTTGTGCTTCAGGAACATTCGCTTACTTTAATAGTAAAGCTGATTTAACAAAAATTGATGGAGTTGAAAAAGATGCAGTTCAAAAATTAGCTATTACAAATGGTAAAGTTAAGATAAGTGGTAAAATGGCTACTGCATCAATTACTGGATTAGATTCAATGTGGAGTTATTCAGTAGCAGCAGTAAGTAGTGAAAAATTATATAATGAATTATCAGCAACTAGTGCTTCAGATGCTCAAAAAAATGCTCTTAAAACAGCATTAGTTTTATCAGATACTGGAGCTGCAGACGCAAATTTTATAAATACTCATAGATCACCAGATATATCATATGGAACAATAACACGTGTTAATAAAGGAACAGATCCTGATACTGGTGCTACTATTTATAAAGATGAAATAACATCTCAAACTAAACTAAATAGTGATACTACAGGAAAAGGTGGAATAAGTAGAGCAGTAATAGGTGCACCAGTAGGAGAATATGCAATTCTTGCTAGACCAGGAGATGCTTTCGCTTTAGGAACAGAGGGTGTTGGAGCTGATGGATTAGATGATACAAATACTGGTCTAATAATAGTTAACGAATCTAATTTAACTACTAAATTAGGAATGAGACTTAATATTAGTGAAGCTGATGCAACAAAAGCACAACAACAAGCTGCTCTTGATGCACTTAAAAATATAGGAGCTAAAGTATATGTAAAAGTTACTTCATTAGCTAAAGATGCAAATGGAGCTGACATAGATACTACTCCAAGTACTTTAGATGAATGGAAAGAATTTAGTTTGAGTGATTTCTTAGATGGTAATAAGCCTAAAACATATCAAATACTTAATATGGCAGGAGATGTAAATGGAACTGCAACTGATGCATTTAAGGTTGATTTCCGTGTTGAATTACCTTTAATGACAGGAAATTTAAAGCAAGGACTTAGTAGTTTAAAGGCTGCTGATGGAACAACAACAGTAGCTCCATTTGAAATAACTAATATGTTTGAATTTGTAGCTACTCAAGAAAATAACCCAGGATGGACTCAAGCAGGTACAGATCCAGCAGCAGGTAAGGCATTTACAAATACTGGCAATGCTTCAGGCGAAGGTGTGGCAGATAAAGATGTAGAGGTTGCTGATCCAAATAATGATGTAAAATAATATGTTTTAATGCATAAAGTTGATTTAGTAATATAGAAAATAAAAAAACTTCCTCTCCCATATACATAGAGGATTATGGATTGGGAGTGGAAGTTTAATTTATGTTAAAGTAAATTATTGAGATTATACAATAATATTATTTAAAATAAAAAAACTAATAAGGAAACATAACTTATATAGGTTTAATAAAGATTAAAAAATAAATTTGAAGAGTAAAATACAAAACTTTAATTTAAATTCAATTAACTAAAAGTAAGCTTCAGAGCTTAATATAAGGGGGCTGATATAGTGACTAAAAAATTAATAGGTGTTTTAAAAGTGTGTCTACTAGTATTCAGCTTATTATTACTTAATGTCTTTTCAATGTCTGCAAAAGCTGAAGAAATATTTAATTTAGAAAAAGATGGCTTTTGGGCACCAGCAGATTCTGTAACCCATAGCTTTAGCATAAAAAATATTTGGAATCAGGAATGTTATTTTGATTATTTAAAGTTTAGTGGTAGTTATATAAAAAATACAGCAACCGGAGAAGAATTTACATTAGAACAGGCTAAAGAAATGGGAATAATTCAAGGGTATGATGTTGTAATAAAATTAAATGATAGTAGATATGGTAAAGAGGTTATTTATAATGGAAAGCTTATGGATTTAGCTAATGAAAGGGTTTTATTAAAAAAGGATATTTTTATGAAACTTGATACTATTGTTGATTTTAGTATAAATATATCTTTTGATGCAATGTCAGGAAACAAATATCAAAATATGCAATATATCTATATATTTTATCCTCATGCATATAAGATAAATCCAACACCAACAGATCCTTCAGAGCCAGACCCAGATAAGCCAGAACCAGAAAATCCAAATAAGCCAGACAAACCAAATCCTGATAATCCAGATACAAGTACACCAAAGCCAAATCCTGATACTACAACACCAAAACCAGATAATCCAGACAATCCAAGTAATCCGGATAACCCAAATCCAAGTAATCCAGATAATCCAAATCCTAATAATCCAGGTGGTGGAGATAATTCTGGTGGAAACAACAATCCAGGAGGAGGAAATAATCCAGGTGGTGGAAGCACTCCAGGAGGAGGAAATAACCAAGGTGGCGGAAACAATTCAAGTGGTGGAAGCAACAACCAAGGAGGAAGCAGTAATGGTGGTGGTTCATCTAATAATGGTGGATATCAAAGTGGAGGAGGTAATACTAAAGTACCTGTAAAAACTGGTGACCAAAATTATTATTCAATGACAATATTAGCTATAATGATGGTAATAAGCTTAGAGATAATGTTTTTATCAACAGGAAGAGATTTAAAAGAAGAGTATAAAAAAATTTTAAGAAGAGGTGATGCTTAATGAATAAAAAAAGTAATAAAAAACTTATGGCAGGGCTTATAGCATTAATTACTTTAATTATTATAGGTATCACCTGTTCTGGTTTTTTAAATAA
>JALFQD010000144.1 GCA_022785265.1 Clostridium sp.
AAAAGTAAGATAGTTCAGCTTTTTGCAGAGGCTATAGGGGCGAATTTTAAGATGGTTCCAGTAAAACCAGAGTGGTCTGACTCTACAGATTTATTAGGATATAGAAATATTGAGGGTAAATTTATTCCAGGGATAATTACATCAATAGCTTATGATGCTATAAAAAATCCTAAATTTCCTTATTTTATTTGCTTAGATGAAATGAATCTTGCAAGAGTTGAGTATTATTTTAGCGATATTCTTTCTTTAATGGAAACTAGAAAAATGAAAGAAAACTCTAATATTGTCACAGAAAAGCTTTTAAATAAAGAACAGTTTGGAACAGATAGGGAATCTTTTGAAAAATATAAAGATGTATATATTCCTGAAAATCTTTACATAATAGGCACTGTAAATATGGACGAAACTACATTTCCATTTAGCAAAAAGGTGTTAGATAGAGCAAATGTTATTGAATTTAATAAGGTTAACTTATTTTATGATTTTGAAAATACCTCTTCAAAGAAAGAAGAATATTGGATTTATGATAATGAATTTTTAAAATCAGAGTTTTTAAAGCTAGCTGATTGCAAAGAATATAAAGATATAGCTATTAAAGTTATTGATGAATTAGTAAAAATAAATAGTATTTTAGAAAGATATAATAAGCAATTTGGTCTTAGAATTAGAGATGAAATAGTATTTTATATGATATATGCCTTAAAAGATAATGTTATGGATTTTAACAAAGCTTTAGATTATTGCATTTTACAAAAAATATTACCTAAGATAAGTGGAAGTGACATTGAAGTATTTGATATACTAATAAAACTATTTAATTTATTTAATAATACTAAATATGACATAAATTTAGAAAAAGAACAACTTAAAGAAATGAATAAAGAAGTTAATAGTAGTAAATACAAATTAACTAGTGAAAAGCTTATAAATATGATTAGGAGATTTATAGAAAATGGCTTTACAACCTTCTGGAACTAGCAAAGAAGAAGAAATTATTTTTATTGAAACAGAAGAAATTTATTTTTCTATCAATGGAAGTAATGATTCTTATGAAATTTTAAATGAGGCAACTTTAAAAGTAACTTCTAAAGAAAATCTTATTATATCAAAATTTGATGAACACACTTGTTTTAAGGAATATAAAAATTATGAAATAATAATTGAAGGAAAGAACAATTGTAAAATAGAGTTTTATCATGAAAATTATACAATAAGAAACAAAATCACTCAAAAAGGAAAGTCAAGAAAAATTTTAAGTGGAATTATTAATTTTAAGGGAGATATAGGGTATTCTGACTTATATGTTTTAGTAAATGGTAAAGAACATATTAAAATAACTCTTGAAGTTTTTCCAAGTAAAATTGATTATAAAAATGATTATAAAGCCTTGCTAGAGGACATTAATAAAGAAATTTATAATTTATCCTATAGCCTTTTAGCTAGAACATATTTAGGTGGAGAAATAAAAGATAATAAAAATACATATTCAGAGTTTTATAGTATTTTAAAGGATATTTTTGAAAAACTATTAAAAGCAATAGATGTTATTTTGTGTAATTCTAATCATAATCTTGTAAAAGAAAATAGAATTTATAGACATGGTGAATTAAAAGGTAATAGCATAGAAACAATAAGATGGTTAGAAAAAAGACCTTATGTTATGAAAAATGTTAATGGAAAATATATTCCAACAGAAACTTTACAAGTTAAAAAAACTATTACCTATGATACAAATGAAAATAGATTCCTTAAATTTATGCTTTTAAGTATCATAGATAAAATTGACAAATTTGTTGAAAATTATAGTAAATTTTCTTGGAATTTTGACAATGAAGTTATAGATAAATTATCTTCAATAAAAAAGGAAATATCAAAAAGAATAAATACTACTTTTTTAAGAAATATTGATGAAAAATATAATGAAAGCTCAATATCTTTAGTATTTACCATGGCTAGTGGATATAAAGAGGTTTATAAATATTACTTAATTTTAAAAAAAGGATTAAATATAAAAAGCGATATTTTTTCTATATCAATGAAGGAACTCCCTCTTTTATATGAGTATTGGTGTTTTATAAAACTTAATTCAATACTTAGAAAAAAGTATAAACTAATAAGCTGTGATTTTATTAAAATAAATAATGATGGAATTGTTATAACTTTAAAAAAAGGAATTAAATCAACTTTGATGTATAAAAATCCTAAAAGTGGGGAAACATTTAAAATGACTTATAATTCCAAAATATCATCTGAAACAGTAAATCAAAAACCAGATAATATTCTTTCTATAAATAAAGATGGAAAAGAATTTCAAATAATTTTTGATGCTAAATACAAAATTGATTATAGCAAAGATTATATTAAAAAATATGGTGGTATAGGACCTAAAGAAGAAGATATCAATACAATGCATAGATATAGAGATGCTATTGTTTCTAAAAATACTTATGAAAAATGTGTACTTGGAGCTTTTGTATTATTTCCTTTTTCTGATGAAGAAAGCTATAAAAATCATAATTTTTATAAAAGCATTAAAAAAGTCAATATTGGAGCATTACCGTTTTTACCATTATCGACTAATTTAGTTGATGAGTTTATAGATTTATTAAATTTATTTAATTAAAATTTTAAATTTTTTAATTAACACTTAACATTTTTCCTCTTAAAAGTCATAAGTTTTTTATGGTAAAGTAGCCATGGAACTAAATTGACATAAAAATGGGGGAAGAAGATATTTTCAATTGTATTGGGTATACTGTTAAGTATATTTTCATTTTTTAATTTATCAGCAACAGAAAAAATTATTACTTAAAAAGAGCTGTTGCATTAATAAACATTCACAGAATATATATTGTATTAATTGTGAAAAATATACTATATATTATGATTAAGGTTATTTATGCAATAGCTCTTTTTTATTTTTCATTGACTTGGAGCTAGCAGAGCTAAAAAAGCAAAATAATAATTAAAACTTTTTTACAATATTAGAAAATAATATCTTTTGGATATTATCTATACATATACAACTAATATATCCTTATTATTTACAACGATATTTTCTTTTTTATATTCTTTATTTTTATTAAAATTGAAGATAAGAAGATATCCTTTATCTTGACTATTAATATCAAGATAATCAGCAAGTTGATTTAACCCCTTTTGATGGTAATTATCACCATGCCATATCTTTAGTTCTATTATATATTTATAGCTATTATATACTATAACTATATCTAATCTTTTTTCTTCTGAGATTTGAACTTCTTTAAAATCAAAACCTACTCCATTTATTATTGGCTTTATAAAGGCTAAAAATAAAAGACGACCATGTTTCTCTAAAAATTCTATATCCTTTTGACTATATTGTTCCTTCATAAACTGCTGAAACTTTAATAATATCTCTTCTACATCCAAGCCATCTCCATTTATAAAATTTGACTTAATAGTATAGCTTGACATATCTTCATTAGACTCTACTTCTGATGAATAATAATTATATAATCTTTGTTCAAATAGCCTATTGGATATTTTTACCTTGCCATCAGTATTCTTAAAATATCCAAATGTATATCCCAAATCTATAATCCTGTTATCTAAATTAAAAGTCCTATCTGTTGAATTCATTATTAAATCATATATATACTCCTTTAGCTCTCTATTATTCTCTATATTCTTTATTAAGTCATCAAATAAAGTATTATTCTCTAATAAAAGCATTTTTACTGCTTTTATCATTGTTTCTTCATTCCATAAGGCATTTAAGTTTTCATCTATTATTTGACATATTCTGCTTACTAAAAACGGATATCCACTTGTATAAAAATATATAAATTCTGCTGCTTTTTTAGTATCTAATTCTAAATTTCTATCATTTTTATATTCTTTAAGCATTCCTTCTATACCTTTTTCTGAAAGGCTCATATCTACATTAAAAGGAACTGCTATATTCCATGGAGAATTATATTTTCTTTCTTCATTTGGTCTTAACTTTAATTTTAAGTTTTTTATATCATATACTCCTGCTAAAATTACAGATTTAAATGTAGCTCCCTCTCCATCAATCCTTTGAAGATATTTATTTCTAAGCATTCCTAGAAAGCTTAAGAACAACTGATTGCTACTGCTTTTATCAACCTCATCTATTATAAGAATACATTCTGTGTCTAGTTTCTTTATAAACTTAGATATTAATCTAGATAGGCTAGGTAATGTAGATACTCCTATGCTAAATTTTTTAAATACCATACTTAAATCTTCATTTATATAATCTAATTTCTCCTCAATTGAATTTATAAATTCTTCTACAAATTTCTCTTCAGTACTAAAAGCAACATCTCCCATTCCCTCAAAACTTATACTAATAACTAAATATTTGCCCAATAATTCCCTTTTTAATGCTGAAAGCATTGTAGTTTTTCCATACTGTCTTGGTCTATTTATTATAAAATACTCATTAGCTTCTACTAAATCTTTAACTTTATTTAGTTTATCAGAGATGTCTACCATATATTGAATATTAGGGTTACACATACCTGTTGTTCTAAATTTTTTCATTTTTCAACTCCCTTCTAGTACTTATGGTCAAGAATAGTTGTTTTAATTAATTCTAACCTCTATTTTTATATTATTTTAAGAAATATCAAGACCATATACTATATCTGTTACAGTATAATCTTATTCTAGTTAAATATTAATTTATATGCAAGTGCAAAAGAAACTACATTATCATGTTATTTATATTTAAAAGAAAGTTATCCTTATGTATTTTCTTGAACTGATTTAAAAAGTTTAACAAGACAACTTTTTGAACTTGTATCTAAGATATACTTTAGATTATAATTAAATATGAAAATGATTATTAAATAATAAGGAGAATTTTTTATGATAGAAGATATAATTGAATACAACAAGAATTTTGTAAAAGAAAAGAAATATGAAAAATACATAACAAGTAAATATCCAGATAAAAAAATTGCTATTTTATCTTGTATGGA
>JALFQD010000208.1 GCA_022785265.1 Clostridium sp.
AGACGAAAATTTTATGATATAGTTATTAATTTAAATGATGAAGCCCTAAAAAAATCACGAGCTAAAATAGGGCTTAATTATTGTGAAAAAATTTATTCTCTTGAGAAAAAAATCAAAGAAGATTTTTCTAAAGAAAAAAATTTTTATGAAACACGTCAAAAAGTGAGACAAGAAAAATTAAAACCTTTATTGGAAGACTTTCAAAAATATATTGATGAAGAAATTCCAAATGCTCTTCCTAAAAGTGCTTTGAGAAAAGCACTCGATTATACTAAAAACTTACTTCCTGCCATGAATTATGTCTTAGAAGATGGTGAATTAGAAATAGACAATAATTCAGCTGAACGTGCAATTAAACCTTTTGTGATTGGAAGAAAAAACTGGCTTTTCTCAAATACTGCAAAGGGTGCTAACTCTAGTGCAATTATATATAGCATAATAGAAACCGCCAAAGCCAATGGCTTGAAAGTAGAAAAATATCTAGTATATCTAATGGATTTTATGAACAATAGAGATATTAAAGATAAAAATTGCTTAGCAGATGCTATGCCGTGGTCAAATAAGATTCCAGATGATTTAAAAATAAAAGCAGAGCATTAGATAAAACCCAATATTAAACTTTAACCCATCAAGGCAATACGATATATTACGCTTTGATGGGTTAATTTTATCACCATAAATTTTAAATTTCTATACATCAATTTTTTTACACTTACATATAAATACCATTTTTCGCTAAAAATAGAACAATCAAAAAACAAAATGCTCCTAAAATGTGGCAACCAAAAATGTAATTATTCTTTCAAATTACCCATTCAATTAGATTCTAAATTACTTAATTCTTTTAACTTTAATATAAAAATATCATTCAAAAGATTTAGACATTCAGCTAATATAATACTTATCTCTCTTACTCTTTATTATGATGGTAATACTTCAACAAGAGCCATAAAAAGAATTTTATAATCTGTCTGTATCTTATATTAATATTTGGAGCTGGACTAAATCTATTGCAGATTGGTTTAATTATATTTCTAATAAAATTATTTCTTTCCTAAATTTTTTACTCTGATGAATAGCATATTGATGAAACTTATGTCAAAGTCAAAGGCATAGATTATTATTTATGGATTCTTCTTAATTCTGAAACAAGATTTATTATTTCATTTGTTTTAAATTATCCAAATTCTGTTCATCACAAATATTCTACTTTTTCTGATGATTTAAATAATAATTTTATTGGATGACTTGGTATAAAACCAAAAAAGACTTTAAAAATTTTGAATCAGCTATTCCACAGCATTTATTTATAATTATAATTTTTTACATGAACATTCTTCTTTGAATAATTTTATACTTGCAATGATTTCTAGAGCAAACTATTCAGCTAAAGATATTAATAATTGGATGCTTTTTTTAAAAAATTATTTAAGCAACCTTTATTTGTCATGCAATTTTTTACTATTCATATTTATATTTATAAAATTTTATTTTCATATTAACTTAACAAATTCTATATATTAATTTTCTTAACTTTTTTCATACTATTTTTTCCATTCTATATTTCTTTTTATTACAGAATTATTAAGAATAATACATCCTTCTTCATCAAATTTATTTGTAACTATACTTCTATATGCAATAACAGAATTATTTTTTATATTTGTTCCTTTTAAAATAGTAGAACAGGCTCCAATCCATACATTATTTCCAATTTTTATATCTTTATTTTTATTTATTATCTCTTTTGTATTTTTATATAAAATTTTATGTCCATCTCCATCCATAAAACTAACATTCCAGCCAATCAAACAATTATTCCCAAATATAATTTGTTTAGCGGATGTAATAATTACATTTACATTACAGGCAAAATCATTACCAATCTCAACATATGCATCTTTTGCTACCTCAAAATTAAAACCTCTGCTTAAATCAGCATTTCCTTTAAAAGTAACCTTTGCTCCTTTAGAAATATTCCACCAACAATTTTTATTCTTTATTTCAAAAGAACCTTCACTCATTCCTAAACGTACTGAACCTCTTTTTAATGAACATAATTTTATTGCTTTACGATTCCCCATATTTCCTATTTTAACTGAACCATGAACATAAATTGGAAACTTAATTGCTTCTTTAAATGATAGATAATAGAAATTAAAATATATAGTTTTAGGTAAACAATATATTAACTTTATAAACTTTTTTACTAAATTTATAACCATTTTTTATACCTCATAAAAATCTATATTACTAAAAATTAATTATTTTCTAATTGTTTTCTTAAATATTTTTATTGTTTTTTCTTATCATAATCCATAATAATAAAAATGATGATTTTGTTGCATGGCTAAAGAAAAAAATTCCTTTTTCTTTTGAATTGAAAACTTTTTTGTAGATGAACCTTCTTTATGAATTATATAAGTATCTTCAATATAAACATAATTAAGACCTAACTCTTTACATATATAAAACATTATTAATTCTTCTCCATACATATAAGTTTTAGAATACATTACATTAAATTCATTTATATAATCAAGAGAATATATCCAACATGAGCCATTTAATGCATAATCACTAACTTTTTTAATATCTTTATCATTATTTATTATTTCTTGTTTTATTTTTCTTCTATTTTTATAAATATTATCTATATACTATATACTTCCTGACCAATAACCAAATAATCTTATGACATTCTCTATTGTTAATTTTACAGTTTCTGTAAATGTCTGATGTTTAATAGCTGAATTTTGATGTTTATGATCTATTAATGATATAACATCAGGTCCTGCCATATAATATTTCTGCTTTTTATAATAAGATATTATCTTTTCTATAAAATTTTCATCTTCAATTATAGTGTCATTATTAATTTGGCATATAAAATCTGCTTTTAAAATATTCTTTGCATATTTAAAGCCTTCATTATTTCCTTTAGCAAACCCTAAATTTTTATTATTTAAAATTACATGTATTGCTTTTTCATTTTTATATTCCTCTTCTAGTTTTTTTCCGCTTCCATTTGGAGAACAATTATCTACTACTACGATTTTCCAATTTGCATAGTTTAATTTTTTTATAGATTCAATACATTCGTGTGTATCTTCTATATTAACATAATGTAATATAACAAAAACAAATTTATACATTTTATTAACTCACACTCCTTGTTTAATTATTTTTACATACTATTTTCTTGAAATTTTATTTAATAAATTTCTTCTTTCTTTCTTATTTAAAATAAAAATAATGCTTACTAATATTCCAATAATACTACTTATTATACAAGCTAATATTAATGACATCCATCCATTAATATCTATTAACATTTTACAAAATGAAAAAATTGATATTATTACTATATTTATAATAACTGATACTCCTACATATGGTAAAAATGTTGTCATTTTTAAATTTAAACATCTAGCTGAGCATGGTATTGTGAATCCAATCATAAATATTAATGATAATATTGAACTTGTTCCTGCAATAAAATATATTGAAATATTTTGTGGTAAAATTTTCACTGCACAAACTACAATTAATACATTTAGAACGCCTTGAATAACTAAAGCTATAGAATTTTTTTTCAATTTATTTGTTACAGTAAATATATTATTAATATTTATCATTCCAAAAGTTATTGGCATATGTATTGTTGATAAAACTGTTAAAATATATAGCAATTTACTATCTTGTCCTTTTACCCATAATGAATAAAATTCTTTTGAATATACAACAATAAATGCAAAAAATAATGCTGTAAAAATAATCATTACCTTAATTCCTGTTTTTAAATTTGATTTTAATTCTTCTATATCATTTTTAGCATATGCTATTGTTAGCCCTGGTGCAAATACTCCTCCAATAGTATTTGCAAATGTTGTAAAACAATTAGGTATTGTTTTAGTTATACTAAGTACACCCATAAAAGAAGCACCTACTAAAACATTTGCCAATAATAAATCTAATCCAGTATTTAATACAGAACTCAATCTAATAACAACATTCCATATTCCTGATTTTATAAGTTCAATAACTTTATCTATTTTAAAACATTTTTTATTTATCTTTATTGTAGATAGTAAAGTTTTAGTATAATATACATTAAGAATAATTATAAATATTGTAAAACTTATATTAGAAATACTTACAAAATATAATTTAGGATTAAATATTAAAAATAATATAAATAATATTGCTACTTTTAAAAAATTTCCTATTGCTGTGTTAATTTGATACAAATATAACTTATTTGTTATAAATGTTACTGCACCAAAAATAGAACAAACTAAATTTAAAATAAATTCTACTGCAACTATAGTAAATGTAATCTTTACATCCAAAATAAGAGTTTCTGGTATATCTAATAAATTATTTAAATTTATTAACAAAATTAATGCTATTATTGCAATAATAATAGCCATTATTATATTACTAATTAAAACAGAATTAAAATATTCATTTGCTTCTTTTTCATTATTTTGATGAACTTTTATAGTTATAAATCTTCCTGCCATAGAATTTAAAGCTATAGTTATTATTGATATATATGATACTAAGTTATTTATTAATCCTATAAAGCCATATGCTTCTTTTCCTATTTTATCTACAATATATGGAGTCAAAAAAAAGCTTATTCCTATACTTGTTACTAATGAAATTATACTAGTTACAATATTTATTAATAAATTTTTATTTTTCACATCTAAATCCTCCAAAATATTAAATAAATTATTATTGTTTTTGATATTTCTTTATAAAAAACACATTATTTACACAATCACATATCTTATTAAATAATAAAGCTATAATATATGTTGTTATTAAAGTAAGACATATATTAGCAATAATATTATTAGTAAAACTCATAAACAATTCTATTGCTACTGGATGTACAATATAAATTTCAAATGAAAGATAATCTAATTTATTTACTACTTTTTTAAGAAATTGATAATTTATAATTTTATAATATTTTTTTACAAAAACAGAAAACCATATAGCAAAAATAATATTTGTATACATAGCTATTATTCTATCATATAAAATAGTTCCATCTATTAATTTATTAGATGCTACTCTTATAACCATTGATATAATCATAATTAATGTGAAAATAACAAATTTTTTACTATTAAATTCTTTATTTTGAGTATAATAACTATAATAATATCCAATAATATATGTTAATAAGTAAATTAAATATGTTGAAAAAGGATGCCCCAAAGCAAAATTTATATTTACAAAATATGCACAAAATATTTGTATAATAACATATATAAATAAAATACTAATTGTTTTATTTAGTTTTAATTTTTTACTTTTTATACTTTCTAATAATGGAGTTATTAAATAGCATATCATCAATGCAGTTAAAAACCATAAATGTACTGCTCCATCAGTAACTCCTAAAATTCCTTGCATGTTAATTAAATATTTTAAATACTCTATAATGTTTATGTTACCTTCAAATATAATTTTAAAGATTGCTAAAAATATTATAAAAACATAAAGAGGTAAAAGTATCTTTTTTGCTCTTTTAATAAACCAATCACTAAAATTATTTATTTCTTTTCTCCCATATAGAAATCCAGAAATAAATAAAAATATTAAAACACCTGTATTAGTAATTTGTATTATATAAGATTTAAATGGTATATTAATTGTTAAAACTATATGATCTATTAATATGAAAATCATAGCTATAACTCTTGTATAGCTTATACCCATATCTTTCATTTTTATAATCTCCTTTTAATATAAATATTTTTCATAATAAATTTAAATATCAATACTAAATTTACTATCTAAATTTCTTTAAGAATTTAAACATTTGTGTTTTTTCTAATCTTAAATATATTTCAGAAAACAATAAAGTAATAGGTAATACTATTAAAAATCTAATTGATGTATTAACTTCACTAAAATTCATTAAATGTAAAACTATTATATTAAAAGCTGCATTTATATTAAAGTGAGATAAATAAATTAATGTACTAAACTCTCTTAATTTAATATAAATTGGACTATCCTTTAACTTAATGTTTAACAAAATATTAAATATAAATATTGTTGTAGGAACCATTGCTAACGACATATCATAAGAAGTAGCAATACCAAGTTTATTTGTAGTTATAATTTCTATGTTCATAAGTATAAATGATATAATTATTCCAATAATACTTTTTTTTATAGTTAAATGAATTTTATTTTTTGAAAATAATATTCCTACAACTATAAAAAATAATCCAAAAAATAATCCATTTCTTGTAGTTGTAAATATTTCAAGATAATATTTATAGATTTTATTTATAATAGGAATACTTTTTACTAAACCATAATAAACTTGTCCTAAAACACCTAGCAAATAAAGAATAGATGATATTTTTAATATATTTTTAAACTTAACTTTATATTTTAACAATAAAAATACTATTAAAATAGCAACTATTAATGAATTTAAATACCATAAAGGAGCTACTGTTCCTGTTAAAATAGGACTTTTTATAAATGTATTAAAAAATGCTTTTAAACTTTTATCTGTTTTTAGGTAGTTAAAAATCACAAGAGGCATATAACAAATGCTCCAAAATACATACATAATAAAAATTCTCTTTATATATTTAAAAATAATATTTTTATCATTTTCAATATTATAAATATCAACTTTTTTAAATAAAAAGTATCCTGCAGAAACAAAGAAAAATGGTACAGCTACTCTAGCTAAAATATTCTTTGTAAAAAAATCTAACCTTTCATTGCTAAAGGGACTTACATGAATACATAAAACTAAAATACTTGCAATAAATTTTCCAATATCTATTCCATTATTATTAAATTTAGTCTTTTGATTTAACAAATTATAACTTCTTGTCACATTTCATCCCCCCATATCATTTGTTATTAAATTTTAATTGACTTTCTAAATATGTTTTATTATTTCTTTTTTTAATTAACTTTAAAACTAGCTTACTTGATTTTATACTATGCTTATAGAAAAATATTTCTTTTTTTCTGTTTCTATGACTATACTTAGTTGAAGAGCCTTCTTTATGAAGTATTTTTATTTCAGGTAAATATAACATTTTCATCCCTAACTCTTTACATAAAATAAACAATATAGATTCCTCGCCATACATAAATGTTTTTGGATAAAATCCATCATAATTTTCTATATATAATTTAGAAAATATAATACAACAACCATTAAGCATACCTATATCATCTTTTAAATCACATTTTTTCTCTATAATTGTCTTTTCATATATACACTTATTTTTTTTTCTTCTTTTACTTATAAATTCACTAAATTGTTTATCAACATATAAATAAAAACTTATAAGTTTAATATAATTAAAGATTATATCTTTAATTGCTGCTTTTTTAGATGTAAGATGAAAACCAAATGGACTTTGATGACCTCCATCAATTAATGAAATTACATCTGGTCCAGCTATATAATACTTTTCTTCTAAATAAAATCGAATACTTCTTTCAACAAAGTCATATTGATTAATAATTGTATCATTGTTAAGAACACATATATAGTCTGCCTTTAACTCATATTTAGCATATTTAAATCCTATATTATTTCCCTGTGCAAATCCCCAATTTTTTTTTTCAATTATCACATATATATTTTTACTCGTTTTATATAAGTTCTTCAAATTTTCTCCTGTTCCATTTTGAGAACCATTATCTACTATAACAATTTCAATATTTTTATATGATAATTTCTTAATAGATTCTATACATTCTATTGTATCTTTTTCTGTTTTATAATGTAAAATCACAAAAACAAATTTATCCATTTTTTAACTCCTACTTTTTATTTTTTTAAATACTTTAGGACATAATATTAATAATGTTGTTTTCATTTTTAATTTGGTTTTTACTTTATTATTAAAAATTATTTTTTTATAATATTCTTTTAATTCTATTTTATATTTTTTTATTGTTAAATCATCAAACATATTCATGTCTATGAAATCTCTATTTAAATTATATAATGCACAAAATTTATAAAATGAATATTCTTTTTCATATTCACTAAGTTTATTTTTCAAATCATCTTTTATTAAATTTGCTACTTTTACTTGGTCTAATGCCATCTTTTTATTTTTATTCTTTGTTATTGAAGTTTCTTGTTGTCTATTATAAATATATTTAGCTTCACATGATTTATATATTTTTTTAGCTTTTTTAAATGAATTAAATAAAAAATAACTATCTTCATTATTTGATATATCTTCTCTGAAAAATATTCCTTCTATAACATTTCTACTAAATAGTGTTCCCCATACTACACAAAACTCTTTATACAACAATCTCTTTATAGCTTCTTTTTTTGTAATTATACAATCTTTTCTACCTGCATTAGGATCCCACATTGATTTATTAGTTGCTACTATACAAGTACATATTGATATATCAACATTATTATCAATTAATTTTTTTAAAAGATGTTCTATCATATCATCTTTTAACCAATCATCACTATCAACAAATGTTATATATTCTCCATTTGCATATTTTAATCCAACATTTCTTGCTGAAGAAACTCCTCCATTTTCTTTGTGAATAACTTTTATTCTTTCATCTTTTTTCTTCCACTTATCACATATTTCTCCACATTTATCAGGTGAACCATCATCTACTAAAATTATTTCTAAATTTTTATAACTTTGATTTACTATGCTTTTTATACATCTATCTAAATATTTTTCTACATTATATATAGGCACAATTACACTTATAAGATTATCCATATTTTTTCACCTTTTCATTTTCTAAATTTTTTCCCTCAATTACTTCATATAGCTTTTTAATCTCTAAAATACTAGATGCTTCATTTTCTTTTTTTAAATTGCATGATAATTTTTTTCTTAAATTTTTATTTTCTATTAAAAGTTTAATTCCATTTTTAAGTTCATCATTATCTTTGCATAAAATGCCTGTTTTTTTATCTATTATCTGTTCACGAAATTCTGGTATATCTGTAGCTACTATTGGTTTTTTTAGTGCTTTTGCCTCTGCTATTGTAATGCCATAGCCTTCAAAACGAGAAGGTTGTACATATATATCACATATTTTTATATATTTATATGGATTTGTTTTTGCTCCTAATAAAATAAAATTTTCTTCTAAATTATTAGCTTTTATTAAGTTTTCTAGTTTTTCTTTATCCTTTCCCTTTCCTACTACATACCACCTAACCTTATATCCTTCATCAATTAAAGCCTTACAAACAAAAATTCCATTATCTATTCCCTTTTGATTAACTAGCCTTCCTACTGTTACTATTTTTATTGTTTCATTATTTTCTTCTTTCCAATTAACCCTTTCCTCTGCTTCTTTTTCAATTAAATTTACTAAAATCATATTTTTTATAACTAAAAATTTTTCTTTATACTCAGGGAATATATTTTCTAATACTTCTTTGCAGTGATTAGAAACTGTGGCTATATTGTTAAATTCCTTAAAATATTTTTTATCCATTTTATAATTGTAAGGATACTTACTATAATCTATATGAACAAAACCTATTCTTCTTTTTGCTTTTACTTTATCTACATTAAAATAAATAGTCTTTTTCTCTAAAAAAGATATTGCTACATCATATTCTTTTTCTAGAGGCTTAAATAAATTTTTTAAAAAGTTCCATCCTATATATTCTTTATTTTTTATATGTTCTTTTTTTAAAAAAACTTTATAAATTCCACTATTAATTAAATATAGAGAAGAATAAAATGCAGCTTTTATATTATGCTTTTTAAAAAAACTTAAGGGAGAAACTTTTTTATTTTGTTCAAATAAAGAAAAGTCTTCTGATGCTTTAAGAAGATTAACTTCCTTTGGAAGCATATTCATAAACTCTCCATTATGTCTAAATAAAAATAAATCTACTTCATATTTTGAATAATCTAAAAGATTTAAAATAGCAAGTAAGCTCTTTTCAGC
>JALFQD010000221.1 GCA_022785265.1 Clostridium sp.
ACTTTTATAACAGGTTCTGTTAAAGATGAACTAAAAGTAGAAATATGCTCTAAGTGCCACCCATTCTTCACTGGTAAGCAAAAAATCGTTGATGTTGGCGGTAGAGTTGACAAATTCAATAAGAGATTTAATCTTAAGTAAAAAATTTAAGGAAAGACTTAGTCTTTCCTTTTTCTTTTCTATTTTTTCTTTTGGAAGGTTCTTATAAATTCATCATTATTTTTAGTCTTAGATAAAATATTTATTATATTCTCAGTTATATTTTCTATATTGCCATCCTTATACATCTGCTTTCTTATAGCATATGCTACCTCTTTTTCATCTTCAGAAAGAAGTAAGTCTTCTTTTCTTGTTCCTGATTTATATATGTCAATTGCTGGGAATATCCTTCTTTCTTGAAGCTTTCTATCTAAATGCACTTCCATGTTTCCTGTGCCTTTAAATTCTTCAAAAATCATATCATCCATTCTAGAGCCTGTGTCTACGAGTGCAGTTGCTAATATTGTTAAACTTCCACCATTTTCTATGTTTCTTGCAGCTCCAAAAAATTTCTTTGGCATTATTAATGCTGATGGGTCTAAACCTCCAGACAGTGTTCTTCCACTTGGCGTAACAGTTAAATTATATGCTCTTGATAATCTAGTTAAACTATCTAATAAAATAACTACATCTTTTCCTTGCTCTACAATTCTCTTAGCTCTTTCTAGTACTATTTGAGACACCTTTGCATGATTTTGAGGTTCTTCATCAAAAGTAGAATATATAACTTCCCCATTTATACTTCTTTGCATATCTGTAACTTCTTCTGGTCTTTCATCAATTAAAAGAACTAATAATACAATTTCTGGGTTATTAGTTGATATGCTTTGAGCTATCTTTTTTAAAAGAGTTGTTTTTCCTGCTTTTGGTGGAGCCACTATAACTCCTCTTTGACCTTTTCCAATTGGACATATTATATCCATAAGCCTTGAAGATAAATCTGAAGAATTTGTTTCTAATTTTATTCTTTCATTTGGATATATAGGTACAAGATTTTCAAAGTTTTTTCTTCCTACTGCTTTTTCAGGAGCTTCTCCATTTACTTTTTCTACATACAATAAAGCTTTAAATTTTTCTCCTTCCTTAGCTTCTCTTACTTTTCCTATTATTTCATCTCCAGTTTTAAGGTTAAATCTTCTTATTTGAGCTGGAGATACATATATATCTTCACTACTTGTAAGATAATTTTTACATCTTAAAAAACCAAAACTATTATTTTCTAGTATTTCTAAAATACCTCTAGCTCCATTAGAATCCTGAATTATATTTTTTAATTCTTCTTTTTTTTCAGCTTTAATTTCAAGTTTATTATTCTTTATATTATTTTCTGTTGGTTGAACTGTTTTAGGTGCTATTTTTTCTGTAAGTACTACACCATTTTTATTTATACTATTTATTTTTAACTTTGCTATTTCTTCTATTAATTGACTTTTTTTAAACTTAGATATATTCTTAATTCCTAATTCTTTAGCAATTTCTTTAAGCTCTAATAAAGTCATATTATCATATTGTTCTTTTGACAAAGTTACACCACCTCCAAAGTAGTATTTATTATATTTATGTAAAAATTGAAATTAATTTGAATATTACTGAAATGAATATAGATGTGAAAATTATAGTTATATTATTATTATAACTTTTTTTCTTTATTTTAGCAAACTTTTGAATTAATTCAAAAATTATTTACTATTTATCTATAATTATGAAAAGTTATGTTTAAAATGGGACTGTCGCATGACTGTCGCACAAAAAATTTTATAACAATATATAGTATACTAGCATTTTGATAAAACAATATATAGTCTATTAATTTTTTTTAATGCAACAGCCCCTTTGTTTTATTCTTGAACTTTAATATTTAAAGATAATTTTGTATTAAAAGAAGGTTGTCCATAGACTGACATTTCATATTCTATGTCAAGTTTTCCACCGTCTTCTCCCATTTGAATATTTAGATTATTAGTAATAATAGTTATTTCTAACATTCCATATGGAGTATTATATAATGATATAGAATCTTCATCTTCATTAAATATCATTTTTGTAGAAGTTGTTCCTTCTCTTTCTAATATTACTTGGTTTTCTTGTATTGTAAGTATTGTAGTTGTTCCTTCCATTCCTGAAATTTCTGTTTCTTCATAAATAGCTTTATAGCCTTCTTCTACCTTTTCAAAGGTTCCAGGTGATATTACTTCTATCATATCATCATCTTCAACATTAGCATTACTTATAACACTTATTACTGCCTTCTTCACCATTGTTTTCCTCCCATTTTTCTATTGAAGTAAATATTTTGATATTTCTTCTTCAGAAGCAGGCTTTACCTTTATAGAGTTTTTAAATGCTTTTCCATTAACTCCATATTTAATTTCAACCTCTTCTTCATTTTTTCCCTTTCCATATCTTGCAACTATTTTACTTATAAGTTCTTTATCCTTTTCTGTATAATCTCCACTTATTATACCTGTAGGTCCATTAAATTTAGCAGCTAAAAAAATTGTATCATTTTCATCTAATACATTTTTTACACTTTCGCCTTCATCACCATTTCTTGTTACTATTAATTTTGTATTATCTTCACTTATAAAATGTCTTCCATATTTTAATAGCTCAATTTCTTTTTCAGATAAATCTTCATTTCTTGTCAAAGCATCTTTTAATCTTATAGCATAATTAGGCTCTGTAAGCTTACATCCCCCTGCTGGTGATGGATAATCTTTTATTCCATATTTTTCGGCTAACTCCATTTGAACCTTTCTACTTCTTCCTGATATATTAAGTAATTTATTTCTATCAACAAGACCATTCTTTTCCATTTCTGTTGGTTCTAAGTTTAATGCACATAATGGTCTTAAAATTTTATCTGCAAAACCAGATTCTTTTTTAACAACATTTAATGCCTGTTTATTTTGAGACATAGGTCTTTGATTTAAAACCTCTCCTGTAATTATGAAATCAGCATCAAGCTTTTCTAAAAGCTCTCCTGCATATCTCATCATCATAGCATGACAGTCTATACATGGATTCATATTTTTCCCCAGTCCATGCTTGGGATTTTTAACCATTTCAAAATGTTCTTTTGAAAAATCTACCACTTCTAATTTTATTCCTATTTGTTTTGTCATTCTTTTTGCATTATTTTCATTAAAAAAATATGATTTAAAACATATTCCTATTACATCTATTCCTTGATCTTTTATTATTTTTGCAGCTAAAATACTATCTAGTCCTCCAGAAATCATTGCTAATGCTCTAGTCATAAACATTTCTCCTCCTAAAAAATTTAGTATACAAAATATAGTTTATGATTAATATTATCTTTTATCAAGTGATTTTTATACTATAATATATTACTTTAAATATGAAATAACAATATTTTTTTATAATATTTTAATCATCAAATATATCTTTAAAAATTTCTACAACTTTTAATTTAATTTTTATTTCATCATAATTTTCATCTTCTGTATTTGTATTTTTATCTTTTTCTATATCTTTAAATTTATTTTCTTCCTTTAATTCACTATAATTACATTCTTTTTTATAACTATTATTTTCAAAATTCAAATCATTGTCATTATTTTTATCATTATTATCATTTGATACTTTATTATTTTCCTTATTTTCTTCTTTACCATCTTCTTTATTTAAAACTGTTTCTTTTTCTTCTATCGCTTTGTCAAATTCTTCTTTACACTTTTCTTCTTCTACTTGCCCTTTTGTAACATCAGTAAAGCATAAAGGTGGGAACATAACACACCACCAATTATGTCCTTTTCCATTTCCTATTATTATTCTAAACGCCTCATATTTTCCTTGTGGCAAAGTTATATTTCCATAAGACTTTTCTGGAAAATTTTCATATCCCAATTCAATTTTTACATCATAATTATATCCATTTTCTGTTATTACCTTGTTAGCTATTTCTATAACATTATTTTCTTGTTCAATTAATACCTTTCTTGATTCATCTAATGATTTAGAATTTTTTAAGTATGGATATAAGTAATTAATAACTTCATCTTTTACTTTTAATTTTAAGGTTTGGTCTTCTTTACTATCACTATTAGCTAAAACATGAAATCTTATTAGTGAATTTTTTACGTCATCATAATTATATATTGTTTCTGTTGAAGTATTGTATGTTTTTGAATATCCTCCAATAAAACTTATCATTATTAATATACTTAAAATGCTTATTATTTTTTTCATAATAAAAACCCCCTTGTAGTTAAAATTCTTTCCACAAAAAAGGTTTTTATTCAAAAAATATTATTTTTATATAGTTCTAGTTATAAAAACATCTGTATATCTTTCTTTCATTTTATCATAACATTTTTGTGCTTTAGTCATATCATCAAAAAATCCAAAAACACTTGGTCCACTACCACTCATAAGTGCTCCAACTGAACCTAGTGATATCATTTCTTCTTTTATTCCTATTAAGCTTTTATATTTTTTTAGTGTTACATTTTCTAATAAATTTTTCATATTACTTGAAACAAATATTAAATCATCTTGTTTCATTTTTTCAATTATATTATTAGTATTAGGATGAATTCTTGCTTTTTCTAAATCAAATGCCTTATATACTTCTTTAGTAGATACTCCAAAAGGTGGCTTTACTAATACCAAAATATGATTTTTAAAAGGCTTTAATTTAGTAATTTTTTCGCCTATCCCTTCACAAAGAGCTGTTCCTCCAATAATACAATAAGGAACATCTGCACCTAACTTTACTCCAAGCTGCATCAATTCATCATCTGAGGCATTAATGTTAAATATTTTATTCATCATCTTAAGAACTGCTGCACAATCTGTACTTCCACCAGCAAGACCTGCTGCTACAGGTATATTTTTTTCTATATTTATTTCTACACCAGAATTTATATTATAAGTATCCATAAATAATTTAGCTGCTTTGTAAGCTAAATTTCTTTCATCCGTAGGAACATATTCTTTATTACAAGTTATTTTTATTCCATAATTTATTTTTTTAATCTTTATTATGTCATACAAATCAATAGTTTGCATTATCATTCTTAATAAGTGATAACCATCTTCTCTTTTCCCTACAACATCTAAAACTATATTAATTTTTGCATAAGCTTTTTGCTCCATTTTACTAATCCTCTCCCACATTAATGTTAAGGTAATTGTATCATAGCAAAAAAAAATATAAAAGAGGATTATATGCTCGCTAAATTATCTTTTATTGCTTCTATTTTATATTCATTTATTACATCAATTAAAGGTTGTAGTTCCTCATAAAATACAACTATTATATCACCCTTTAATGATGTTTTTAGAGCTTCTTTTAAAGCTTCCTTTTCATCTAATATAATTTTATAAAACTTTTTTTCTCCTGATAAAAGCACGCCTTTTTCTAACAGCCTTGCCATTTCCTCTTTTTTTCTTCCTCTCTTATCTCTATCTTCTTTTATATAAATTTTATCAATATATTTACCACATAATTTTCCTACGCTTAATGCCATGTTATCCTTTCTATCTCCTGGAATACCAATAACTCCTATTACTCTTTTATCTTTAATTTTTTTTAAGCACTTTAAAACTGCTCTATACCCTTCTATATTATGTCCATAATCAAGTATAACTTTTATACCATTTAAATCATATATATTAAATCTTCCAAGGTTATAATTTTCATTAAGCTTAAAAGTTTTAAATCCTTTTGCTATCATACAATAGTCTATTCCCATACCAATTAATGCTCCACATGCAGCCATAACATTTTGTATGTTAAATTCTAAAACTCCACCTAGTGTTATAGGGATATTTTTTATTCCTATAATCTTATATTCTCTTTTATTATTATTTGCATATAAATAATTATCTTTAACATATATTGCTATTTTACCTTCATTTATAGCTTTTTTTATCAGTTCATTTTCATTGTTCATTGAAAAGAAAATTTTCTCATTTTTTATTCTATCAAGTATTTTTATACTCCACTCATCATCTGCATTAATGATAACATAACCATCTTTTTTTACAGCTTCACCTACAAGAGCTTTCACTTTACTTAATTCATTCATATCCTCTATTCCATCTATTCCAATATGGTCTTCTGTAATATTGGTTATGACTGCTACATCTGCTAAATCATAAGCTAATCCATTTCTTATTATTCCACCTCTTGCAGTTTCCAAAACAGCTACTTCTACATTTTTATTTAATAATACAGTTTTTGCACTATAATATCCAGAATTATCTCCAGTTTGTATACATTCTCCATCAATATATGTTCCTTCAGTAGAAGTCATCCCTACTGTATAGCCCATTGATTTTAAAACATGTGATATAAGTCTAGTTGTGGTTGTTTTTCCATTAGTTCCAGTTATAGAAACTACAGGAATGTTATGCGGAAATCCATTGTATTGAAGTTTTAATATAGCTTCTCCTACATCACGTACTTTTCCTTCTGTAGGATAATGATGCATTCTTATTCCTGGTGCTGCATTAATCTCCATAATAACTCCATTTTCATGTAAAGATTTTTCAATATCAGTTGTTTTTATATCTATTCCACAAATATCAAGTCCTATTGTTTGTGCTGCTCTAATACATATTTTTTTATTTTCTTCTGATATTTTATCTGTACAATCTATTGCTATTCCACCTGTGGATAGATTTGCATTTTCTCTTAATTTTATTTTTTCACCTTTTTCCGGTATTGTTAATAGATTCATATTTTGCTTTTCTAAAAATTTCAATAAAGATTCATCTATCTTTATTTTAGTTAATGGCTTTTCATGATCATATCCTCTTTTAGAATCAGAATTTAACATTCTAATTAAATTTTTTATATTATTTTTTCCATCTCCTATAATAAATGGAGGTATTCTTAATGATACTGCAACAACATTATAATTTACCACACATACTCTATAATCATTTCCTTCAATATATCTTTCTATCATAAGCTCATTATGAATGTCTTTTAAGTAATTATAAGCTTTTATAAGTTCTTTATCCGACTTTAAGTTTAGAGCTACTCCATTTCCTTTGCTTCCAAATCGTGGTTTTATGACAAGAGGGTACCCTATTCTTTCCCCTTCCTTCAATAAAGAAATTGCATTATATATTTTAGCTCCATCTGCTACAGGTATATTTTGTTGTATTAAGAGCTCTTTTGTTAACATTTTATCTGAAGCTATATCTGTAGAAATACAACTTGTATTTGCTCCTATAGTTGCTTCAATCATCCTACCTTGTTTTCCATAACCTATTTGGTAAAATCCACTATCTCCTATTTCAAATACAGGAAGATTATATCTTAATGCTGCATTTTTTATAGCAAGAGTACTTGGGCCAATAATTTCGTTATTTAAAATTTCTGTTAATAATTTCATTCTCTTATAAAAATCAAATTTTATACCACTTATCAACGAATTAATTATATCTATTGATAATCTTGCACTTTCAATTCCTACAGCTTTGTACTCATATTGAAATATGATGTAATAAAAATCTCCTTTGATTTCTCTAGATTTTCCATAAGATACATCTATCCCCAACTTATTTTGGATTGCTATTATAATATGCTCACATATGTGTGATAAGTATGTGCCTTCTTTTAGTCTTTTTACAAAGCCACCTTCTTCATCTATTCCACATCTATGAGTTTTTAATTCAGGAAGCATTTTTAATAATCCTTCATTAAAACCTTTTATATCTTTACTGGGTATATCTGAATATCCACATAAATCTACATCTAATCTTATACATTTTTTATGAGAATATACATTCCTTCCTTCAAATATTTTTTGATTTTTTATCTTCATTTTCTAAAATTTCCTCCTCGAAAGGTTCCTTTTTTATAAGACTAAATCTATTTCCATTTTTTAATACATGCAATTTTACATTATACATACTTAATACTTCTTCATTATTTTGTTCAGAGACATTTGTATATGATATTTCACTTCCATCAATAAAATAAACTGCCCCTTCCCCTATAACTAATATTTCTCCATCTTTATTAACTACAATTGCTGTATTTTCATCTATTCCAATACCTAACACCTCTGGGTTTTGAGCTACTCCTGTAAGTAATCTTCCAATTCTTCCTCTTTGGTCAAAATGTTGATCCACAATAACATTTTTTATAAGCCCTAACCCCGGAGACATTTCTAATATACATTTTTTTGGTGCTTCTTCATTATTTCCATCAATAATCATAGTACCACTCATAACTGACGCTCCTGCTGAAGTTCCAACTATATAGATTCCTTTATCATACATCTCTTTTAAAGCAGAATAAGCTGGTGAACCTCCCAATAAACTTGTAATTTTAAGCTGATCACCACCAGTAAAAAATATCAAGGATGCTTTTTTTATTAAAGATATATTTTCTTTTTTATATGCATCTCTTCTTTTGCTTATATCTAATATTTCTATATGCCTTACTCCAATTTCCCCAAAAGCCTTTTTATACTTACTAGCAGCCTCTTTAGGATATTCTGTGGCTATTGTGGCTACTAATAAAATATCATTTTCTTTATTGATACAATCACATACTCTAGTTAGAATTTCTTTTTTTCCTTTCTTATCTTCAGCTCCCCCTATGATTATTAAATTTCCACTCAGTTTAGTATTCATATTTCTCACCTCATATTATGCATTTCTTATTATTGCCACTAATTAATTAAATTATTCACATTTACAAAAAAAATGCTTTAATACAGAATATCTGCACTAAAGCATAATTTTTATTTAAAATATAGCATTTCCTGGAATTATAAGTTTTTCTCCTGGAAATATACTGTCTGGATTTTCTATAGAATTTAATTTTACTAATTCTTCTACCGTAGTCTTATATTTTTTTGCTAAATTCCATAAGGTATCATTTTTATTAACAACATAAATAGTAACACTAGGTTTTTTAACTACACTTTCATTTTCTCCTTCTACTATATCTGAAATAAAGAACCTTTTTACTTCATAAAAGACCTTAATTAATGTTGACAATGTTAATTTAACAGCTATTGTATTAGCTTCTAAGGATACATAAATATCTTCTATATCACACTTTACAATAGATTTCATTTTTTCATTTACTCCAAGCATTTCTACTACAACAGTAAATGGAATTTCTCCATTTATATCATGGAACAAAATTTCTTCATCTACAGTTTTATATATTATATTAAGATTAATTATTCCATTTAAAATAATTTTATCATTTGTTATATTTTTTTCTATGGATTCTATTTTTCCTGTTGCTCCTATAATATGTTCTGGTTTTAAATCTCCTTCCTTTAAATTTAAGTTATCTTTTATAACACTTTCTGAAGATTGTATCCCATGTACAATACCTATTTCATATTCATTTTTTTTTAACTCTAATGGAAATGTTGGAGAATATGCATCTTCTATAACATCTATACTATGGTTAGAAAATATTTTTGCATTTCCTTTTACTAAGAATTCTATATTTATGATTCTAGTTTCTCCTAAATCATCATCTTCTAAACCAATATCTTTATTTTGAATTTCATAGGATACTGTAGAATTCATATCTGATGTTACCCCTATAGCCTCTTCTTCTTTTGATATATATACATCATCTTCTAATGATATTAACTCTTGAGACTCCATTCCAAGATAAATAATATTAACTTTACAATAACATCCTAAATATAATTTATCATCTGCCAATTTTATCTCTTTTTTGTGTATATTCATTGAGACTTGCAATATTTTTTCTACTTGAGGTTTATCCATACTTATTCTAATCATAGATTTTCCAATTAACTCTACTTCTTTATTTGATGTTAATCTACTTATTGATTCAGTTTTCTTTAATAATTGTACCTGATTATTTCCTTCAATATCTTTTACATAATCAAAATCTACATCTTTATAAAGTTCCCAATCTAATTTTACAACCCCTTCAATAGATATCTTTCTTTCATTAATAATTTTTGCTTCAATATGTTCAAGTTTACATTCTACTTCACAAATTACCTTATGTTCATCTTCTTCAATATTTAAATAGCTTGTAAAGTTTTCAGAGTAATTTACAGAATTTACACTACAATTATCTTCTCTTGGAATATATAATATTGTATACTCAGCTCTTCCCTCAACAACAGCTTTATTTCCTGATATTTCTTTATTAATTACTATAATATTTCCTTCTACACTTAATAATTCTTTTACATCAGGATGTGTATCAGGTATTACATACTCATCTTTCAAGTCTGTACTTGAAAGATTTTCTTTTAATAATTGTAGAAAATGTATGTTTTCTTTTATTACATCCATACTAGCCATATTATTCCTCCTATATAATATCTCTTCTTTATTATATAGTTTTAATATTCCATTTATTACAATATAAATCTTTTTTATTTTTTTTGTAAATTTTGTTGACAATTAGGCTAATTTGTCGTATATTTAAATTGGTTATTGACCATATAACCTCTCATAAATTCTCAATACCCTTTTATACCATAGTTGAAAGATGGATACCCACCATCTTTCTCTTTTTTACCATAAATTTAATATTCGATTATTGTAAATAGATATTATGGATTTATGTCCTATTCATAAAAATAAACTTCGATTTTTTTAAATCGAAGTTTATTTTTAATTTGGAAAAACTAATTCAACTGTATTTGTTAGTACATCTGAATAACTATATGACACTGTTCTTTTATTGTCATTATCCAATCTTATAACAAATATACTTGGATAAATACTTTCTAATACTCCATCATTTATAAGTATTTTCTTTCTGCCTCCGTTAGCTTTTAAAGTAACCTTTTCTCCTAAGTGAGTTTCTATGTCTTTTTTTATATTGGCAATAGTTCTCATAAACATAACGCTACCAAAATTTTATTGGCAACTTCCTCCTCTCATAATTACTTTTATATAAATATTTTTCTAAATCTCTTCCCTAGTTAAATTATACATCAAATTCTATTTTAAGTCAAATAAAATTTCTATTTTATCATCATACTATATACTTGTCAATATTATTTTAATATTTTTTTAATGTTTTTGTAACATTCTTTTATATTATAACTATTTTTCATATTTTTTATTCAATAATAACAAAAAAAAGTGAAATAAATATATGCCCTCCCAGCTCCAAGTCATGAAAAAACAAAAAAGTGTGAACTTATTATTTTATCAAGTTTACATAAGATATAATAATAATTCACACTTAGTTAGTTAAAACTTTGCAATTTCAACATATCTTTATTAAATATATGATGATTTTGGATAACCCTCTCGATATTTTCCTCTTGTTTGAAGTCCTCCAATTCCTTTTATTCCAGTAATTGTATTATCTATTGCATCAGTTATAGAAACTACTTGGTCAATTCTTGTATATGCTATTTTTTCACATATAAATACTGGGTCTAAACAATGTATAAGAACTCTGCTTGGACTTGAGGCAAAATTAGCACCATAATCAAGTAAACATTCATAGCAGCTTTGGCATGCTCCAGCAAATATGACTAATTCATCATAGCTTCCATTGTAATTTCTTAATGCTTTTACTGACTCAATATAATATTTTGAATTTCTATAACAATTTAAATCTAAATAATCATTTGTTGTTTTTAATACTCCATCATGTCCAGTTAAAACAACTATATCAGGCTTTATTTCTTTTACAAGGTCAACTATGACCTTTGGTTGTTCTCTTTCTGGTATTGCTTTTCCAACAGCATCAAGATGAAGTTGTTTATATACCTTTAAACAAGTTTCCATATATTCGCTATCTCCATCTACATGAAGAATCCTTCCAGGTCTACCAAACATAAGCTCTTTTTTTAGTTCTGGCTTACTGCTTTTTCCCCTTGAACTTAAAACATCTCCACGTAATGAAATTGCTTTATTAATAGCACTTTTAACTCTACTGTTAAGTATTTTTTCCTGTTCACCAACATAATCTTCTTTAACTTCTTCTAAATCATCTTCTTTTGAATCTGCTATTATCCTTATACTTATTCCTTTTAATATATATTTTTTTTCCCCTTCTTCCTCTTTAATATCCATTATTTTAAATGTAATATCCATATCATAAGATTTTCTAACAACCAAATCACCTATTTTCATCCTTTTTACTGTTAAGCTCTTTAAATAAGCATAACAATGTTCACCTCATATTTACATTGTTATTAATATACTATGCTTAATTTTCTTTTGAGTTCCACATAGTTTCAAAAACAGACACCTACGCTAAGTCATACTCCTTACTAAATTTATCAAGAAAGTCTAAATATTTTTCCTTTTCATCTATTATTGCATTAAGCTTTCCTGCAAAAGTATTTTGCCCCCAATTTACCTCATTATAATAATACCTATTAGCTAATCTCCAATATCTTTGAGGGAATTGAAGATATGCATATAAAACTTTATATTCTTCTTCCTTAAGTTTTGATACAGATTGGTAAGCTTCTAGTATGCTTTTAGCAAAATTAATATCCCAATCAACCCTTTTAAGAACTTTTATCATAAAATTTGATATATCAAAGGTTCTTACTTCTCTTTTACAATAATCAAAATCAATAACATGTACGTCATTATTATCATCTAATATTATATTATGATAAGTATAATCATGATGACATAATCCCTTTTCTTTTTCTGCTTCTGCACATAGCTCATAATAAGAAGATTCATTTAATGTTTGTAATGCTTTCTTAGCCATTTCCTTATAAAATTCCATTGATTTTAAATATATCAAATCAAATTCTTTCTTATTACCTCTCTTTCTTATCATATCCTTCATTTTATCTAATGATTTTATTCTTTTTTCCATAAGATGAGGCCATCTTCCTAAATCACTTTTTAATTTAGAATTTTCTGGTGGGTCATATCCTTTTGATGCTTCATGAAATGAAGCTAATGTTTTTGATGCTAATTTAACCTCTTCAATGTTATGAAAGTCACATTCCCTTCCTTTTAACCATTCTGAAAGAGTATATATATCCTCATTAACAAGAGCATAAGGCTCTCCATCTACATTTAAATAATATCTATCAACTTTATCAAAACCATTACTTATTAAATACTCCTTTGCTCCATAAACGAACAAAAGCTTTTGAGGTCCATAATTAATTTTTTTTAGGCATCTTTCACCTTTATTAGTTTTTAAATAATAAATTCCTTTATTAGCTTTAATCACCTCGATTTTAATATTGAATTGTCTTTCAATTTCAAATTCCCTCATCATATTCCTCACCTCCTTCTTATTTATATGTACCTATTATTTCTTTTATTAACAAAAGTTCATTGATTTTAATATAATAAATGAAGAGTACTAAGAAAGGATACATCATGAATATTGGGATAGATGGCAGAGCCGCTAAATGGTATAGGGGCACTGGAATAGGGACCTATACTCATCAGCTTATTTTAAGCTTAAACTCAATAGATAATTTTAATGATTATCTTATTTTTCTTCCTGATGGTTCTTCTCTTAAAGATTTAAAGAATAACTTTCATATAGAATCGGTAAAGGCTAATTTAGAAGAAAATTTTTGGGATGAAGTAAGTGTTCCAAATATATTAAATAATAAAAATATGGAATTATATCATGTTCCTCAAAACGGAGTTGGACTTTCCTCTAATGTAAACTGCAAAAAAGTCATTACTCTTCATGATATAATACCTATAAGGATGCCAGAAACTGTAAGTGATAAATACCTTAAAATCTTTAATGATGAGTTACCTAATATGTTATCTCAATGTGAAGGAATAATAACTGTTTCTGAATTTTCAAAAAAGGATATAGCAGAAGAATTTAATTTCCCAAAAGAAAAAATTTTTGTAACTCCTCTTGCTGCAGAAGATATTTACAAACCTATGAATAAATTTTTATGTAAAAATATTTTAAAAGAAAAATATAATATAGAAAATAAATTTGTATTATATGTTGGGGGCTTTAGTCCAAGAAAAAATATAATAGGTCTTATTGAAGCTTTTTCTTTAATTCCAACTAAAAATAGAAAAAACACCAAGTTAGTTATTACTGGTAAAAAGGGGATTTCATATGAAAAATATATAAAACGTGCTGAAGAATTAAATTTAAAGGAAGATGTTATATTTACTGACTTTATTCCAGTAGATGATATGCCTATATTTTATAATGCTGCAGAGCTTCTTGTATATCCTTCTTTTTATGAAGGTTTTGGACTTCCACCTATTGAAGCAATGGCCTGTGGAACTCCTGTAATAACTTCTAATGTTACATCTATACCTGAATTTTGTTCTGAAGCTGCATTATTAATAAATCCTTATGATATAGAGGAGTTAAGCAAATCAATAGAAGACATATTAAATGATACTTTGCTTATGCTTACCTTAATAAAGAAAGGACTTTCTTGTAGCTTAAATTTTTCATGGAAGCTTACTGCTGAAAAAACCATATCAGCATATACTTCCATGCTTAAATAAAAAATATTATTTTTTCTCTTTAGCCCTAGTAGCTCTAAGGCATGACAAAATATATTATAAAAAAAAGCAGATTGAATATATTATTTTGCTCTTTAGCCCTAATACAATATATTCAATCTCCTCTAACTAAAATTTTTTCACTTTTCTAGTTAAAAATTAACACAAATTAATAATTTACACTTTCTAACTAATAAAATTTTTCTTTAAATTCTCTTTTATAATTTCTTAAAAATTCTTTTCTAAACTCTTCATTCTCTAGCTTACTTTGAAATCTATTTATAAATACTTCTTTATCCCAATCTTTATTTTTATGATAATAATCACTTACCATAGTGTAAAAATCTCTTGGGAAAAGAATTAATATATAAAGAAGTTTAAAATCTTCATCATTTAAATTTTCTACAGAATTATAGCTTTTTATTACTTCAATAGCTTTTTCAAAATTAAAAGCAACATTTTTTATTCCTTTTAATATTAAATCTGCTAAATCAATAACTTTTAAATCTATACTACAATAATCAAAATCTAATAAATACATACCCTGATTTGATATTAAAAAATTATGCTCTGCTAAATCATTATGGCATATTACACAATTATTTATATCTTTTCTATAAGAACTATAGCTACTAAAGCTTATTAATTCTAAAGCTTTTTTCATTTCCATAATATGCTCATCAACAGAAGCTAAAAACATTTTGTCAAATTCATCTTTAAATCTATAAGAACTAACTAATCTTTTTATCTCTTTAATATCCATAATTGCTTCTTCATACTTTTTAACCATGCTTTTATCTATATCTAATGTTATTGCAGATTTTAATGCCTCTTTAGATGCCTTATGATATTTTGCTAGTAACTCTCCACTTAAATTAAATTCTATCGGATTGGTAAATGTTACTTCTCTTCCCGAAATAAGGTCCATAAGCATATAATATTGACCTTTCCATACTTTATATACCTTATCTTCTTCAAAAGTATTAAAATCTACCATATAGTTAAAATTATCTTTAAGACTTTTTACACATATATTTATAAAATCTGCTCTTTCTTTATCACAATCTAGTCTTTTTAGTATTTTCTTTCCTGTTTCTGTTTTTAATATAAAAACTTTTCTTAATGGTATAACATCTAAAACCTTAATATTTAGATTTTCAAAAAACTCTTGGCTTAAATCATATCTTGAAAGATATTTTTTTTCTGGATATCTTAATCTAGTCATAAATTCACTTCCTAAATTTCACTATCACTTAATAATTTTATCTTTTTAAGCTGCTCCTGCCATGAATCTTCCTTTCTTCCATAAGCATATTTATACCATAAGTTTAATGTACCATAAGGTACCATTAATAAAATGTCAATATAATCTCTACTTTCATCTGATAAATACGAAATTTCAATATACTTATCAATACATTTTTCTAAAGAAATTTTCTTATTTTTTATTCTTACTCTTTTTAAATAATCATAAACATCTTCTTCTACAAGATTATAACTAATATTTTTAAGAGTACCTATTTCCAATTCACTAGTCACTCTTAAGTTTTTTTCATCCACTCTTCCTAAAGTAATTTCATTTTTCTTCATACTTCTTTTTATTATACCCATATAATCAATCTCTTTAAGTGCATTTATTCCCCTCTCTCCTTTAGATAAAATTTTATTTCCATTTGATAAAATAAATTTATCCATAGGATTAATCTTTTCATAAGTATGTCTTTTTTCTAAATCCTTCCTAAGTCTTTTAAGCATAACTTTAATATGTTCAACCTTTCTTCCTATTGTGCTATTTATTCTTGTTGTGCCATAGCAATTATATCCTGAAAGAATTTTGTGAGCATTTTGTATTATTATAATTTGTTCCATAACCTTTTTCTCATTTATATCTCTTATTCCCTTAAAATAATCATCTCCAACTAAAATATCATTTTCTAATAAATATTCCTTTAAAGTTAAATTACTAATAATGCCCACCCCTTTTATATAAATTTCTCATCTATATGAAGTTTCTTAAAAAATCTTCTCTATCCTCTGTATCTTCTATATATTTTGTAAGTTTATTCATAAATGCATCTTCCTGCCATGGCTGATTTTCCCAATACTTTTGTATTCCAAGTTGCCAATAAGCTTGAGGAAATCTTATAAACTCCCTCATAATAAACAACTCTTCATTTTTTACAGAGTTTATAGTTGAATAGTTATTTATTATTTCTTCTGCTTTTTCCCTATCCCATTTTCCATTTTTCATAACTCTTATCATTAAAGAAGCTAAATCATGCAAATGAGTATCAAGCATACAATAATCAAAATCTATAATATTAATGTTATTATACTTATCAATAAGTACATTGTGGTTTGCATAATCATGATGACAAAATCCCTTTTTTTCATATTCTTTAATCATAAGTTCTAAATAATTTGATTCTTTTAGTCTGCTAATACTTCTTTTAGCTCTTTCTACTTCTTTATTTAGACAACTTAAATATAAATTATCAAATTCACTTTTTTCACTCTTACTCTCAATTCTACATTTAAAATCTAAAATTTCATCTTTTCTTGTTTCAAAAACATCTATCCACTTAAACCACCCAACTCTTGGTTTCATATGAAGATTTGTAATAAATCCCTCACTGCACTTATGAAGCTCTGCAAGCTTTTTAGTTGCCATCTCTAATTCTATTACATTATCATAATTTACTTCTCTTGAAGGAATCCAAGGAGTAAGATATGCATATTTTGTATCAATTCTTATATAATTTCTTCCATTTTTTGTTTTTAATATTTCTGGGATAGTTTCAAAATTATTTTTCTGTAAATGCATTATTGCAGATATTATAAAATTAAAATGCTTAAATCTGTATTTTATTACTTTTAAAAAGTAGCTTTTCTTCTTTGAATTTATCTTATAGGAATTTTTAACTTTTTCTATAGAATCAACACTTAAATTATAATTCTCCCTGATTAAATTAATGATTCTCTCTTCTTCCATAAAAATCTCCTAACATTAATATTATTTATTATATATATACTTAAATTAATAGTGATTTCATTCACAATTTATTAATAAAAATAGTATTTTATAGTATATATTTTTTTGAGGTGAATTTTATGAATATAGGAATAGATGCTAGAGGCATTAACCTATATAAAGGCTCTGGAATTGGAACATATACTAAAAATCTTATTTTTAATTTGATAAATGGTAATTTAAAAGATAAATTTAATTTACTTTGGACAGGAAATGAAGATAAAAACTTTATTAAAAATAATACTTCTCTTACCTTTATTTCTGGAAGATATAATTCATTTTATGAAGATTTTTATATACCTTATTGGATAAAAGAAAAAAATTTAGATTTATATCATCTTCCACAAAACGGGTTAGGTATGCCTTTAGATTCTAATTCAAAAATAGTAGTCACAATACATGACTTAATTCCATATGCAATGCCAGAAACAGTAGGAAAAGGTTACTTAGATAAATTTTTAAAAGAAATGCCTAAAATAATTTCCTCTTGTAGTGGAATAATTACTGTTTCAGAGTATTCTAAAAATGATATTTTAAGATTTTTTCCAAACTTTCCTTCAGAAAAAATTTATGTTACACCATTAGCTGCAAATGAAAGCTTTAAACCAATGGAAAAAGAATCTTGTAAAAATGTAATAAAGAATTTATTTAAGATCGATTCTCCTTTTATACTTTATTTAGGAGGATTCAGTTCAAGAAAAAATGTTAAAAGTTTAATACTTGCTTTTAAGAAAATAATTAAGGACTTACCTAATGATTATAAATTAGTTCTTGGAGGTACCTTGCAAGATGAAGGATTTAACCTACAAAAAATAGTTATAGATAATAATCTTGAAAATAATGTTATATTTACTGGTTACTTAAAAGATTCTCTTTTGCCTATTTTTTATAATGCTGCTGATGTGTTTGTCTATCCTTCATACTATGAAGGGTTTGGACTTCCTCCATTAGAGGCTATGTGCTGTAAAACTCCTGTTATAACTTCAAACTTAACTTCTATTCCTGAGGTAACTAATAATGCTGCTTTACTTATTAATCCTTCAAATGAAGATGAACTTTCTGATGCTTTAATAAAAATTTTAAAAGATGATTACCTAAGAAAAGAACTTAGTGAAAAAGGGTATTTAAAAAGCCTTGAATTTTCTTGGAAAAAAACCTGTAAATTAACCTATGATGCTTATTTATCAATTTTAAATTCTGATTAGTACTATGTATAGAATTTTAGATTTGTAAAATTTTTAATATACTATTTTCCCTTTTATTAAGTTATATAGCATTTCTATTATAGACACAATTACTCCTATCATAACAATTGCTACTAATATATCCATATCTTTCTTCACCTCCTTAAAATTTTAATTATGCACTTTTTTAATTTAACTTTCATTAAGTGCAATAAAAAATGAACTTTTATACTTATATTATGCACTTTTTTTCATCTAAAAATAAGTATGTAAGTTTTACTTTTTTATTAAGATTTTTATTATTATCTTAGCAAGTTAGCAAATGAAATAAAGAAGAGCTTTTGCTCTTCTGAAAAATAACATATCAGATTCACAAAAACTCCTCTTATATAAAATACTAACAATCACATTCGCAATTGCATTTATTTTCTTGACAACTACAATTGGAATTTGAATTATTAGGATTAACTCCTATACAAGTTCCATCATAGCAGCTTACGTTTAATGGCACATATTTAACTTGAATATTATCTTTATAAACTTTTAACATATATTTTCTATTTGGACATAAAGGTCCTAACAAGAATTGACCATACTGGTCAGTAAAAGTGTGTGTTAATGGGCATGGTAACTTGCATCCATCAACCACTTGTAAAAGCTTAACAACAGCATCTGCAACAGGATTTCCATTTGCATCTAATACTGTTCCATGAATAACTGCTCTTCTTTCAACAGGTAACTTTATAACAGCTTCAATCTGTTGATTTTCTCTTGGACATACTGAACAAACAGCAACTTTTCCGCTCATAACTTTCTACCTCCATTGTGCTTTATACTATAAAATATGACTTTTAGGTAGAAATGTGAATTAAAAAACTCCCTGAAATTATACTATCAGAGAGTTTTTATATTTTCTAAGCTTTTTTATTTAAATTCCAAAGTTAATTTGATTTCTTCATTATATCTATCAACAACAACTTCTACCTTATCTCCAGCTTCTTTAGTTTCCTTTATTTTGTTAATATCTTCTACTGAAGTAACTTTTTGTCCATCAAATTTAGTTATTATATCATTTGCTTTAAGTCCTGCTTTTTCAGCTACAGAACCTTCTGTTACACTAACTACTCCAACACCTTCAGGAATATTTTTTTGTTTAGCTCTTTCTTCATCAATTGAAACTCCAGTTATACCTATTGTCAATATTTTCTTAGATAAAGAATCAATTCTATCTTTTGCATCATTTATAGGAATTGCAAAGCCCATACCTTCTATTGAAGCATTTGAAGAACTTGTGCTACTTGATAATTTAGCTGTGTTGATACCAATAACTTGACCTTGACTATTTATTAATGGTCCACCACTATTACCAGAATTTATTGCTGTATCTGTTTGAATATACTCATAACTTGTTTCTGATTCTGACTGTACTGCTGTTCCATTGCTTGATTCATCTAAACTTCTGTTAACTCCACTTACTATACCTTTAGTACAAGTTTGAGCAAAGTTAGTTCCAAGTGGAGTACCAATAGCTATTACTTCTTGACCAACATATAATGCAGAAGAATCTCCAAGCTCTGCTACTCCTGGAACCTTTGTTCCTTCTACAAGTTTTAACATTGCTATATCTCTATCTTGATCGTAATTTACTATATCTGCTTCAACTTCTTGTCCATCACTCATTTTTACTGTAACTTTATTGCTTCCACCATTTGCTGTAATAGCTAATTCAATTACATGGTAATTAGTTAAAACATTTCCTTCTTCATTAATTATGAAACCAGAACCGATTCCTTCAACATCTTGAGTATAAAATCTGCTATAAGAAACTTTTCCTGATGCTGTAATTGTTACAACTGCTGGTTTTACTTTGTTGTAAGCTTCTGCAACAGTTAAGTCACTAGACTCTTTAACAAAATTTACTGGTGATGGCTGTGAAGAACTTGTATTAGTATTTTTAGTGCCTTGTGATGAAAGCATATTGTAAGTAATACGGCTTCCTATAATTCCTCCTCCTAATGCCATTACCATTCCTAATGCTGTAATAGAAAGCACTCTTCCAAGCATTCCTTTTCTCTTTTTCTTATTTTTTTTAGGTACCTCTGCTCTTATATTTCCATCCTCTCCAATATTAATTGAAGTATCAAAAAAGTTTTCTTCATTTCTATTTTCAAAATCGCTCATATATATTACCTCCGATTTATTTATTCTTTCTTAACTTTTTTCTATACTTTGAGTATATTATCATTTTGTGACAAATATATGGCATAAAATGAATTTCATTATATTTTTAAATTTAAAATTAATAGAAGCCTATCATGTTTAATGACAGACTTCTAAATTCTAATGCTTATTTATTTGCTTTATCTATTTTTTTTCTTTCTTTTAAAACCTTAGTTAAGGCATTAACTATAGATTCTGAATCTGATGCAGATATTAAATTTCCAGAAATATTTGTTTCATATACTGTAGTAAACTCTCCATCTCCTAGTTTATTTAAAGATTTGCTATCATCATTATTAGCAATAATATAGAATGGCTTTTCTTCTAATAACCCTTCTTCCTGAGAAATATCATTATAGTTATATAAATTTTTAAGTTCACTTTCTATAGCCTTCCTATAACTTGTTCTATTTTTTTGTATATCAAATTCTTTTTTTACTTCTTCTGATAAATTTTCTTCAAATTTCTCTATTGTAATATCTTTATCTAGTTTATCTAAAAGTATAGTAAGTCCAAAATAGGTTCCTTTAGATTCAATTTTACTCTTATTATATGTTTTCTTTATTTTTTCCCTATATTCCTCAGATTTTATCTTTTCCTCAGAATAAGGATTTATTAATAGCATTGCTGATACTGAATCTGGATATTCTTTTGCAAAATTAGTCATAATAAGGCTTCCATATTCCTCTCCAACAAGTATTAGCTTGCCTGATACTCCAGCTTTTCTTAATAATATTTTTAAATCCATTGCCTGTTCTCTAGGAGTTCTAGGTGTTGCTATGTCACTAAATCCATACCCTTTCCTATTATATACAAAAGTTTTTACCTTAAGCTCTTCACGAATTGTATCAGAAATTTCATCCCATTGATATAAAGTAGTTCCTATTGCTCCATCAAAAACAACAGTATAATCCCCACTTCCCTTAAAACTATATTCCATTTTATTTCCATTAACTTTAGTATAATTTAAACTTGAATTAAGCTTTTCATTTCCAACAAAATATGTTATTGCTTGAAAAACAAGACCAAATATGAATATTCCAGCAATTAATGTAAAGATTCTTCTTACCCATCCACCATGTGATATCTTTCTTTTCATATTTACTCTTTTAAATCCATTTGACTCTGGTATTAAATTCATAATCTTAACTTTCCCCAAGCTTTAAATTTGGCTTTGCATTTAAATCTAGGTTCGCTATATTACCCCTCATAAATTCATAATATGCTGCTGAACCTATCATTGCTGCATTATCTGTACATAATATTCTATCTGGGAAAAGAATTTTTACCCCCTTTTTCTTACCTTCTTTAATTAATTCTTCCCTAAGAGTTGAA
>JALFQD010000233.1 GCA_022785265.1 Clostridium sp.
TAAAGGTTTAATATTTTAAGTTAAAGTGGAGGACTATAAATGAAAAATTTAAAAAAGATATTATCATATGCCATGATGTTAATAATGGTGATATTTCTTTTTTTAGGTGTAAATTTTAAAAAAGTTTTAGCTGATGAGGAAGTTGAGTTTGAGACAAATAATGGAACTATTTCTTATGAAATAGATAACAATGAAGTAATCATTACACATTATTCAGGAGAAGATACAAATTTAGAAATCCCAAGTGAAATTGATGGGAAAAGTGTAACAAGTATAGAAGATTATGCATTTGAAGGTTGTAGCAGTTTAACAACTATAATTATGCCAAATTCAATAGTAAGTATAGGAGAAAGTTCATTTGAGGGTTGTAGCAGTTTAATAGGTATAACAATATCAAATTCAGTAATAAGTATAGGAGATAGTGCATTTAGTGCTTGCGGTAGTTTAACAAGTATAATGATACCAAATTCAGTAGTAAATATAGGGGAAGAAGTATTTTGGTATTGTAGCAGTCTGAAAAATATAAATGTAGAGAAAGATAATAAATATTTTAGTAGTGAAGATGGTATTTTATTTAACAAAGATAAAAGTGAATTGCTATGTTATCCTTGTGGGAAAAAAGAAGAATCATATACAATTCCAAATTCAGTGATGAATATAGGAGATTATTCATTTTGGGAGTGTAGTAATTTAAGGAGTATAATAATCCCAAACTCAGTAACAAGTATAGGAGATTATTCATTTTTTACTTGTAGTAGCTTAACAAGTATAACAATCCCAAGTTCAGTAACAGATATAGGAAGTAGTGTATTTGCAAATTGTATTGAATTAAAAAGTATAATAATTCCTGATTCAGTAATAAATATAAAAAGTGATGTATTCTCAAGATGTACTAGTTTAACAAGCATAACAATCCCAGATTCAATAACAAGTATAGAAGAAAAAGCTTTTGAAGGTTGTTACAATCTAAAAAATATAAAAATACCAAATTCCGTAATAAATATAGAAGAAAGTGCATTTTTAGGTTGTGACAATTTAATTATTTATGGATATAAAGACTCATATGCAGAAACTTATGCAAATAAAGAATTCATTCAATTTAGAGATATAAATAATCAGACATTAAATATAGAAAATCTTAAAGTAAATGATGATAAATCACCACAAAAAGTAGAAACAACAAAAACAAGCAATTCAAACATTATTATTATAGTAATAATTTTAATTGGTATTAGTATTAGTATCTTATTATGGATTTTATTAATTACAAGGAAATGATTATCTAAACCAGTTTTGTGAGTGTAGGTACTAAAATAGTTCTTAGCCTTTTAATTATTGGCAGTTACTGTTTACTACATTCTTTTTTTATATAATTAACTTTAAGTATTTATTTGACTTAAAAAATATGAAATGTTATGCTTTAAGCAAATAATTAGGGAAATTACTTTAAATACATATAATAAATAAAGTATTTTTATGAAAATATTTAAAGAGGAGTTGACTTATATGAAACCACTTCCAATAGGAGTAGATGATTTTAAAAAGTTAATTGATAAAAACTATTATTATGTTGATAAAACATTATTAATAAAAGAGTTATTAGATAAGAAAGGTGAAGTAAATTTATTTACAAGACCAAGAAGATTTGGAAAAACTTTAAATATGAGTATGCTACAACGTTTTTTTGAGAAAACTGAAGAGGATAATAGTTATCTTTTTAAGGGATTAAAAATAATGAATGAAAGCAAAGAATACTTAAACTATATGGGAAAGTATCCAGTTATTAATTTATCATTAAAATCTACAAAGCAACCCAATTTTGAAATGGCATATAGAAAGATAAAAGAAGTTATTGCTGATGAATTTAAAAGATATAGTGAAGTATTAAATGGAAATGTTTTATTTGAAGATGAAAAAGAAGATTTTACAAATATAATGCTTCAAAAGGCTGACTTATCAACTTATAACACTTCATTAAAGCTTTTATCTAAGTGCTTAAAAAGATACTATAGGAAAATGTGATAATTCTTATAGATGAATATGATGTTCCCCTTGAAAATTCATTTTTTGAAGGATTTTATGATGAAATGGTAAAATTTCTCCGTTCTTTATTTGAATCTGCATTAAAAACAAATCCATCATTAGAGTTTGCAGTGGTTACAGGGTGCTTAAGAATTTCAAAAGAAATTATATTTACAGGATTAAATAATTTAAAAATAAATTCAATATTAGATGATAAATATGCAGAGTATTTTGGATTTACGGATAAAGAAGTAATTAAGGCATACAATGATTATGATATGCAACAGAAATATGAGGAAATAAAAGAATGGTATAATGGATATATTTTTGGAGAAACTAATTTGTATAATCCTTGGAGTGTAGTTCAATATATAGATGACTTATCAGGACAAA
>JALFQD010000251.1 GCA_022785265.1 Clostridium sp.
ATCAACTCAAAATTTATTCATAGCAATTTAGCTGTGAGATATTTAAAGGCATTTACAAAAGACCTTCCTTATGAAAGTAAAATAAGGGAATTCTCTATAAATGATAGGGAAGAAAGAATTTTAAAAGAAATAATAGAAGAGAAGGCTGATGTTGTAGCTTTCTCAACCTACATATGGAATGTGGAACTTGTTTCACGTGTTGCTAATTTAATAAAATTAGTAAGTCCACAAACTGAAATATTATATGGAGGACCTGAAGTCTCTTATGATAGTAAAGCCTTTATGGAGAAGAATATAGGAGAATATTTAATTGAAGGGGAAGGTGAAAAAACATATAGGGATTTTGTAGAATATAAGCTTGGATTAAGGGAATTAAGCAATATAAAAGGATTATATTATAGAAAAAATGATGAAATAATATTTAATGGAACAAGACCTTTGATGGATATGGATGAAATAGTATTTCCTTATGAAGAGGATGAGGACTTAAATAATAAAATTGTTTACTATGAAGGAAGCAGGGGCTGTCCTTTTAGATGCAAGTATTGTTTATCATCAACTACCCATGGAGTTAGATTTCATAGCATAGAAAGAACTTTAGAAGAATTAAACTTTTTTATTAAAAAAGGTGTAAGGCTTGTTAAATTTGTAGATAGAACATTTAATTGTAATCATAAATATTCAATGGCTATTTGGGATTTTTTAATTAAAGCAGATACAAATACTAAATTTCATTTTGAGATATCTGCAGATATTTTAAAAGAGGAAGAAATAGAGCTTTTAAGAAAAGCACCAAAAGGAAGATTCCAATTTGAAGTTGGTGTTCAAACAACTAATGATAATGTTCTTAAAAATATAAATAGATTTGTTAATTTTAGTGATATAAAAGAAAAGGTAGAAGAACTTTTATCTATAAATAACATAAATCAGCATTTAGATTTAATAGCAGGTCTTCCAGGAGAAGATTATAAGTCATTTGTAAAATCTTTTAATGATGTACATAGCATAAAGCCAGAAGAAATACAATTAGGTTTTTTAAAACTTTTAAAAGGCTCAGATATGAGAAGAGATGCTTATCTTTATAATATGAAATATTCTCCATATCCACCTTATGAGATATTAAGCACAGATAAAATATCTTATGATGAAATTCAAATATTAAAAAGAGTAGAGGAGGTTGTAGATAAGTATTATAATAGTCAAAAATTTAATACAATATTAGAATTTTTCTATGATAAGTTTGAAACACCTTATGAATTCTTTTATGAATTAGGAAATTATTTTGAACAAAAAGGATACTTTAATAAAAATATAGGAAATACAGAATATTATAAGGTATTTTTAGACTTTAATATGGAAATATTAAAAGGGAAAGAAGATTATTTAGTTGATATTATACGCTATGATTACTTATCATTTAATAAAAAAAGAGGAATTCCAGAATTTTTAAGAAGCAACATAGATAAAAACATAGAAGAAGATATAAAAAATCAATACAGAGAAAAATATTCATTTAGAAAATTTTCTGTTGAACATTTTTCAATAGATATTGATAAGTTTATAAATGAAAATAAAATAGAAAAAAGAGATATTTATTATTTAATAGGTAATGAAGGAGAAAAAATAAAAATACATTATACTCCATAATAAACTAAATAATATAAATAAAATATGGCTTTAAAATAAAAAAATAAATTTAAGGTTATTTAAAGTATAAAAATATTGAAAATTGCACAAATATGTGTATAATATAAAGTAATTAATACTATATAAAGCATTAATTCATATATGTTTAACATTAATGTGTAAACAGTAAAAAAGGTGGTGATATCTTGGCATTAGAAGCAATAACACAAATCAAAAATGTAGAAGCTGAAGCAGATAATATAATTAAAGATGCAACAGCAAAATCAAAAGAAATACTTCAAAAAGCCAATGAAGATGCTGAAAGTCAGTATCAAAAGGCTATAGCAGCTGCTAAAGAAAAATGTAACAGCATTATTGAAGAGGCTATAGCTGAAGGGCAAAGCAAAGCTGAGCCAATTCTAAAAAAAGGTGAGAAAGACTCACAAGATATTTACAACATTTCTGATGAAAAGAAGATGAAAGCTGTTAAATTAGTAATTGAGAGGATTGTGAAAGTAAATGGCAATAGTTAAGATGAAAAAATTCACTTTGCTTGCTTTTGAATCACAAAGAGCTGAGCTTTTAGAAAAATTACAAGCTTTTGCAGAAGTAGAATTTATTAATCTTCAAGATAATGACTTCTTAGAAAGTAATGAAGATTTTAAAGACTTAAGCAAAGAAGGTCTTGATTCAGAATACGCAGAGTGTGAAGAAAAATTGTCTAAAGCTAAGTTTGCACTTAATTTCTTAAAAGAATATGTTCCTCAAAAATCAGGATTACAGGCTTTAAAAGAAGGAAAAGTAGAATTAACCTTAAAGGAATTAGAAGAAAAAGTTTTAAACAGTAACTGGGAAGCTATTTTTGATAAGGTTAAAGAAAAAGAAGCTGAGTTTAATAAACTAGATAATGAAAAAACTAAGCTACAATCTACAATTGATTCACTTTCTCCATGGGAAAACTTTGATGCTTCATTTGAAGAATTAGAATCACTAAAGATACCAAAATTTTTAGGTAGTATTCCTAAACAAAATGAAGAAAGCTTAAGTTCTGAACTTGAGAATTGTTATCTTGAAATTGTATCAAGTAACAATGATGAAACATTCTTTTTTGTAATGTGTAATACAGAGCAAAAAGAAGAAATTGCTGAAAAACTAAGAGCTCTTGGTTTTAGTCAATTTAAAGCAGAAGAAAAAGTTACTCCTTTAAAGACTATACATGATTCAATAGATAGAATGGCTAAAATTGATTCAGAAAAGTTCTTTATCAAAGAAGAATTAGCTGATTTTGATGAGGAGTATAAAACTTTAGAATTAGTTAATGAATACTATGAAAATATGATTGTTAGAAAAGAAGCAACAGGTAACTTCTTAAAAACAGAAAATGTTATGGTCATTCAAGGATGGCTTGCTGCAGATGATGAAAAAGAACTTATTAATGTTGTAAAAAAGGTTGCAGGTGATGAAGCTTATCTTACTTTTGAAGATGTAAAAGAAGATGAGTATGATAAAGTACCTACAAAGCTTAAAAATAATGAGTTATGTACTTGTTTTGAAAGTATTACAGAGATGTATAGTACTCCAAAATATGATGAAATAGACCCTACACCACTTCTTACACCATTTTATCTATTATTCTTTGGAATGATGGTAGCAGATATGGGATATGGACTATTGATGATATTAGCTACAGGTTTTGTGCTTAAGAAATTTAAGTTAGATGAAGGAACAAGAAAATTTATTAAATTCTTCTTCTATTTAGGTTTCCCAACAATAGGCTTTGGGGCTATATATGGTGCGTTCTTTGGCGATTTAATACCAAGTTTACCAAGACTTATAGATACCAATAAAGATATTACAACAATATTGATACTTTCAATAGTACTTGGAGCAATTCAAATATTCTGTGGTCTTGGAATAAAGGCATATATGCTAATAAAAGCTGGAAAGCCATTAGATGCATTTTATGATGTTGGTTCATGGGTAATTACACTTATTTCATTAGGAGTAGTTCTTGTTGGTGCATTTGTAGGAGGAGTACCTTCTATAGTTAAAACTATAGCAATTGTTTTAATGATATTTGGAATGGTTGTTATTGTATTAACAAATGGTAGAGGTGCAGGAAGCAAAGCAGCAGAACTTGGTCAAGGAGCATATGCATTATATGGAATTACAAGCTATGTAGGAGACCTTGTTTCTTATACAAGATTAATGGCATTAGGCTTAGCAGGTGGTTCACTTGCAGGTGCATTTAATATGATAATAGGATTATTTAGTAGCAATATAGTTGCATTAATACTATTTGGACCATTACTATTTGTATTTGGACACATATTTAACTTAGCTTTATCATTATTAGGAGCTTATGTTCATACATGTAGATTACAATATGTTGAATATTTTGGTAAGTTCTATGAAGGTGGAGGAAGAGCATTCTCTCCATTTAAAGCAGAAGAAAAATATATAAATTTAAAAAAATAAAAAAATAATAATTTTTTAGGAGGATTTTTATAATGGAAATGACTTGGGTTCAATATTTAGCAGAAAATTTTGGAGGGTTTATTTTTGGAGCACTAGGTGTTGCTTTAGCTGTTGGTTTAGCAGGTATAGGTTCAGCAAAAGGGGTTGGACTTGCAGGAGAAGCAGTTTCAGGACTTTTAACAGAACAACCAGAAAAGTTTGGTAAGGCATTAATTCTTGAATTATTACCAGGTACACAAGGTTTATATGGATTCGTTGTAGGACTTATGGTTATGTTCTCTTTATCAACAGATACTACTTTAGCACAAGGTTTATATTTATTCTTAGCATGTTTACCAGTTGGTATTGCAGGTTTATTCTCAGGTATAGCTCAAGGTAAAGCAGCAGCAGCTTCAGTTCAAATATTAGCTAAGAAGCCAGAACACAACACTAAGGGTATAGTTTTAACAGCAATGGTTGAAACTTATGCATTATTAGGATTCGTTATATCATTATTATTAGTAATTCAATCATTTTAAGATTAAGGATGTGGAGCTATGTCAAATATAGGTAACTTGACTTCAAAA
>JALFQD010000261.1 GCA_022785265.1 Clostridium sp.
AAAAGCTCTCTTGTTCTTATATCATCAATTACAATTACAAGTCCATCAATATCATAATTAAGGTCAAATCTTATATTTTTTATATATTCTATTTCATTTTCTATCTCTTCCATAGAAGTGCAAACTTTAAGATAATCATCAACAGGAAGACCTTTCTTTTTGATAAAATCCATCATTTCCAAATAGTTTTTAAATTGTGTTCCCTCTTTATATCCAACATCATAAAAAAATGCAGATAAATTTCTATTTGCAGTTTCTCTTACATTTAGGTTTCTCAAAGCACCTGCTGCTCCATTTCTCAAATTTTTTAATGGAACGTCTGCCTTTTTATTATATTCTTCAAAGGCTTCAACTGTCATTATTGCTTCTCCATGAACTTCTAATAAGTCACTACTATCTATTTTTAATGGAATAGATTTTATAGTTTTTACCTGTGCCGTTACTTCTTCTCCAACTCTTCCTGTTCCTCTTGTTGCAGCTGTAATTAAAACTCCATTTTCATCATAAGTTAAGTTAATTGTAAGACCATCAAACTTCTTTGTTAAAACATATTTTAAATCTGGAAGGTCTTCCCCTTGTTCTCTCATTTCATTTACAAACTTAACATTTCTATTATGCCACTCTTTTAGTTCCTCTAATGTTTGTGCCTTATCCATGCTCCAAAGTGGTGCTTTATGAGTATATTTATTAAATCCATCAAGCACAACATCTCCTACTCTTAAAGTTGGAGAATATGGAAGTACATACCCTTCCTCCATTTCTAGTCTCTTAAGTTCATCATATTTTTCATCATATTCTTTATCTGTAACAGTAGGATTATCTAAGGAATAATATTCATAAGAATATCTATTTAATTCCTCTACAAGCTCTTCTATTCTCTTTTTATTATCCATAATTCCTCCTATTTATACCAATTCTAATTTTGCAAAAGATAGTAATAACATCTTAAGACCCTGTTTATCAAATGCAACAGTAATCTTTTGGTCACCTTCTATTGGTGTTACTGCAACTATAGTTCCAATTCCAAACTTATTATGTTTAACTTTAGCACCTAAAACTATATTATCTTTTGTAAGAAATATTTTATTTTCATCTTCTGAATGTTCTAATGCCTTGTGAGTATCCTTTGAAGAATTATAAAGATTTTCTCTAAGGCTATGAGGATTATTTTCTGTCTTGTTTCTATTTGAAAATTGTTTATTAAAACTACTATCCATTCCTCTTGCATTTACATACTCTTTTAAACTTGGAGATACCTCATCTATAAAGTCAGATTGACTATAGCTTACTGTTCTTCCAAATACTCTTCTTACCTCAGCAGAAGTCATATATAAATATTCCTTAGCTCTTGTAATAGCAACATAGCAAAGTCTTCTTGACTCTTCCATTTGGTCTTCTTTTTCTAAGTCACCCATACTTGGGAATATTCCATTCTCCATTCCTACCATAAATACTACAGGGAATTCTAATCCCTTTGCACTATGGATTGTCATAAGTACAACTGAACCTTCTCCCTCTTCTTCATCCTCAAGTTTATCTGTATCTTGAACTAAAGATACCTTCTCTAAATATGCCTCTAAACTTTTATCTTCACTTGTATTTTCAAAATCAACAGCATCTGAAACAAGCTCTTGTAGGTTTTCCACTCTACTTCTATCTTCTATATCCTTAGAATTTTTAAGTTGTGTTAAATAATCAGTATCTTCTAAAATAGTTTCTATAAGTTGTGAAACTGACATATTATCTTTCATATCCATAAAACTTTCCATAAGTTCTGTAAATTTTTCTATACTTGTTGCATTTCTTGCTGTTAAAGTAGGAATTCCTCTTACTGCAAGAAGAGCATCCCATAAATCTAAATCAAAGTCATTTGCAAAGGCTTCAACTTTACTAATTGTAGTATCTCCTATACTTCTTTTTGGAACATTAATTATCCTTTTTAAACTTATGTCATCTTGAGGATTTACAATAACTTTTAAATAACAAAGCATATCCTTTATTTCTTTTCTATCAAAGAACTTTGTTCCTCCAATAATTTTATAAGCTATTCCTCTTCTTCTTAAAGTTTCTTCAAATAAACGAGATTGAGCATTAGTTCTATATAAAATTGCAAAATCCTCATTTTTTCTATTTTCTTTATATTTTAAATCTGCAATTGTTTTTGCTACAAAATCACTTTCAGCTTTATCATCAAAGGCTCTATAAATCTTTATCTTACTTCCAGCCTCTTGTTCAGTTCTTAAAGTTTTACTTTTTCTATAAGCATTATTTTTTATAACAACATTTGCAGCATTTAATATATTTCCCTTAGACCTATAATTTTCTTCAAGCTTAATTACCTTGCAATCTGGATAATCTTTTTCAAAATTTAATATATTAGTAACATCTGCCCCTCTCCAACCATAAATACAATTATGCATTACAATATCATTAGCAATATAATTTCTTGTTTCCTCTATATTAAGGTCATATAAAAATCCTTTATACTCCTCAACAGTTACATCCTTAACTTCATCAAGTATAACTTTTCCTTCACTAATTATAGCGATATCCATTCCTTTTTTTATGCTTCCAAGTGGCATAAATAAAAGAGTTTCATCATTTGTCAATTTTGCTTTTCTAACTATTTCAAAATTTTCTGCTTCTATACTTAATCTTTTGCTAAACTCCTCTGCTTCATCATAATTAGCCCTTTCAGTTTCAACTCTAAAAGTATTTCTTTTGCCATCTCTTACAGGAAATTCAGCATCAATTAACTTTTGTTTTATAACATCTCCTGAAGAATTTAATCCTATTCTATGAGAATATACGCCTTTTGAATTCCTCTTTCCTCCAAAGAATGTTAATTTTATTCTCTTTCCAATACTATTGCCCCTTATTACAGTCCCACTCATATGATGAGGATATTCCTTATATAAATGTTCTTCATCCATAAGCTTTTCTGCATTATTTAAAGTATCTATTTCATTAAACATTTTATCTATAAGTTCTTGAGACATATTATCTTTTCTTCCTGAAATGTTAAACACACACTTTGGAATACCATATTTAACAGAAAAATATTCTTCATAATAAGATGCTTCTCCTTTATTATCACAAACTTTAATTACCCACATCTTATCTGCCTGCTCACCATTAAGTCTTACTGCTATCCCACCTGCTTTTTCACCTTTTCTGCTTCTTACTGATGATGTTTGACCAATTCTATATCCATATCCAGACTTATACATTAAATACACATAAAAAAGATTTTCTTTCACTTTCATTTTTGCAAATGTAATGTGATTTGATGTTCCTTTTATAACTTTTCCTTGACTGGTTTCTACTCTAATTATATC
>JALFQD010000321.1 GCA_022785265.1 Clostridium sp.
ATTATTGAACCAAAGGTTTTTGGGGATAACAGAGGTTATTTTATGGAAACATATAATAAAGAACATTTCGCAGAAGCAGGATTAACAATGAATTTTGTTCAAGATAATGAATCAAGTTCAAGCAAAGGCGTTTTAAGAGGGCTACATTTTCAAACAAAGCATACTCAAGGAAAACTTGTTAGAGTTACTAAGGGAGAAGTTTTTGATGTCGCAGTAGATTTAAGAAAAGGCTCTCCAACTTATGGTCAATGGGAAGGTGTTGTTTTATCTGCAGAAAACAAGAAACAATTCTATATTCCAGAAGGATTTGCACATGGATTTTTAGTACTTTCAGACCATGCTATATTTAATTATAAGTGTACAGATTTTTACTGTCCAGAAGGAGAAGGGGGAGTTCTATGGAATGACCCAGATATAGGAATAGAATGGCCTTTAGATGGAATTGATAATATAATTCTTTCAGAAAAGGATAAAGTTCATCCTACTTTAAAAGATTTAAATGTACCATTTGAATACAAATAATATAATAAAATTTTAACTTTTAGAATGTTATGACTGTGAGATATATTAATACCACACAGTCATAACATTTTATAAGGATATGGGAGAAAAATTTATGGGAGTTTCAGTAGTAATTCCAAATTACAACGGAGAAAAGTATTTAAAAAAGTGTTTAGATACCTTAATGGAACAAACATTAGAGCCAGAAGAAATAATAATAGTTGATAATAATTCAAAAGATAAAAGTCTAGAAATAATAAATAACTTTTTTAAAGATAAGGTTACATTAATAAAACTTAATGAAAATAAAGGGTTTAGTGTGGCTGTAAATGAAGGGATAAAGTATAGTAAAAGTGAATTTGTAGCATTATTAAATAATGATACAGAGGTACATAGAGATTGGCTTAAAAATTTATATGAGTGTATAAGCAAAGATGAAAAAATATTTTCATGCTGTAGTAAAATGCTTAGGTATGACAAAAGAGATATTATAGATGATGCTGGGGATGAATATACAATATTAGGTTGGGCAGTTAAAAGAGGAGATGGAAAGTCTTCTAATTATTATAATAAATCTGAAGAGGTTTTTTCCTCATGTGCAGGTGCTGCTATATATAGAAGTTCTGTATTTAAAAAAATAGGGTACTTTGATGAAAATTTTTTTGCTTATTTAGAGGATATGGATATTTCTTATAGAGCAAATATTTTTGGATATAAAAATTATTTCTGCTCTGATTCAAAGGTATATCATATAGGAAGTGCAACTAGTGGGAGTAGGCACAATGATTTTAAAGTAAGGTTAGCTGCTAGAAATAATATTTTTTTAATATATAAAAATATGAATTTTATTCAAATTGTAATAAATTTTATATTCATTTTGCTTGGGATTTTGGTAAAATGGATATACTTTATAAAGAAAGGATTTGGTAAAACATATATAAAAGGGATAATAGAAGGTATAAAAAATAGAAAGAAAATAGAAAAGATAAGATTAAAAAATAATAGTTACAATTATTTAAAGGTAGAAAAAGAATTATTTAAAAATACTTTTAAACTTTTAAAGAAAGGATAATTTATGATTAAAGAAAATCAAAAGCTATTAAATAGAGCAATAGTGCTATTAGATATAATAACAATCTTTTTAGCATTTCTATTAAGTTGGTATATTAGAATACATAGTGGACTTATAGAGGTAGAAGGCGGAGTTTTAAGCTTTAAGGAATTTCTTATTCCTGTTTTAGTTATGATACCAATATATTTAATTATTTATAATTTTAAGAGGCTTTATAATACAGAAAGAATGGTATTTTTAAGTAAAGAGCTTGGAAATATTATAGTAGCAAATGTATTAGGAATATTAATATTTACTGGATTATTATTTGTAACAAAGCAAATAGATTATTCTAGAACTTTTCTTGTAATCTTCTTTTTATTATGTACTTTTTTTACAGCTACAGAGAGAGCTGGTATAAGAGTTATGATGAGAAGAATACGAAAAAAAGGATATAATACAAAATATACTGTTTTTGTTGGATATAGTGATGGAACAGAAAAGTTTAATAAGCTTATAGAAGAAAATGTTCATTGGGGTTATAAAGTTTTAGGGATGTTTGAAGATTACAAGATAAATAATGATAATATTCCTTATCTTGGAACAATTGATGATTTAGAAAAGTATTTGTCCGAAAATAGAGCTGTTGATGAAATAATAATAACATTAGAAATAAAAGATTATGATAAGCTTAAAGGTATAATTTCTGTTTGTGAAAAGCTAGGAGTAAGAGCTCAAATAATTCCTAGTTACTATAAATATCTTCCAGCAAAGCCATATGTAGAAGAAATTGGTGGAATACCACTTATAAATATGAGATATATACCTTTAGACAATATATTAAACAAAACTATAAAAAGAGCAGTAGATATTGTAGGCTCTTTAGTAGCAATAATATTATTTTCTCCTATTATGCTTATTGTTGCAATACTTATAAAGTTAACTTCAAAAGGTCCTATCATATTTAAACAAGAAAGGATAGGTTTAAATAAAAAGCCATTTATAATGTATAAATTTAGAAGTATGAGAATGCAAGACCCAGAAGAAGAAAAAAAGGATTGGACAACAAAAAATGATAGCAGAAAGACAAAGATAGGTACATTTATCAGAAAAACAAGTATTGATGAATTACCTCAATTTTTTAATGTGTTAAAAGGTGATATGAGCTTAATAGGACCTAGACCAGAAAGACCATTTTATGTAGAGAAGTTTATGAATGAGATTCCTAAATACATGGTAAAGCATCAAGTAAGACCAGGAATAACTGGATGGGCTCAGGTTAATGGTTGGAGAGGAGATACCTCAATAGAAAAAAGAATAGAATGTGATATTTATTATATTGAAAATTGGAGTTTTTCATTTGATATAAAAATTGTATTTTTAACAATATTTAAGGGATTTGTAAATAAAAATGCATATTAAACATTGGAGGAATTTATGAATAGTAATAAAAGTAAAAAGGCTATTATTCTTTTAATTGCTTGTATAACTGCAATTGGACTGTTTGCATTGTTTCAAAAGTATTATAGTGTTCAACCAGTTTCCTTAGTTATAGAAGTTAAAAGTGATAGAAATGATAATTATCAAGTGTATTATGATACTTTAGGAAATGAACAGTGGAGTGATGATAATTCAGTTACTCAGAACTATGATGGTTCAAATGAATTTAAAAAATTGAAGTTTAACATACCTATAGATACTAAAAATATTAGAATAGACATTGGAACAATACCAAACAATATTGAAATACAAGAATTTTATTTAAAAAAAGATAAAGAATATAATATTACTAAGGAAAATATAAATGGAGAAATAAATGGATTAACCATAGATGAATCTAATGGATTTAAACTTAATGTTGAAACTGAAGATTCATATATAGTTCTTCAAAATGTAGAAGGTATATTAAATAATTTAAATGAAAGACCTATAGTATTAACTACAATAATGATTATAGGTTCTATATTATTAGGAGGATTAACTGCTAAATCACTTAAAGGATTAAAAGAATCAATAAAATTTATAAAAATATCACTTTCTAATGCTCAAATGATAAAGAGTTTATCAATAAATGACTTTAGAAATAAATATGCATCTTCTTATTTAGGTATAATATGGGGATTTATTCAACCATTAGTTACTATATTAGTATATTGGTTTGTATTCCAAGTGGGATTTAGGTCAGCTGATGTAGGAGATGTACCATTTATATTATGGTTTATAGCAGGTATAATTCCATGGTTTTTCTTTTCAGATGCATGGCCTTCAACTACTGGAGTTTTTACAGAGTACAGTTATTTAGTAAAAAAAGTTGTATTTAAAATAGAGATATTACCAATAGTAAAAATAATGTCATCATTATTTGTACATTTATTCTTTATAATATTTATATTTGTTATTGCAGCTTTATATGGATATTATCCAGATATATATTCATTACAATTTATATATTATAGTTTTGCTATGATAGTATTAGTATATTCTTTATCTATTATAACATCAGCAGTAGTACTATTTTTTAGAGATTTAAGTCAAATTATAAATATATTAATGAATATGGGATTTTGGATAACTCCTATAGGATGGCAATTAACAATGTTACCAAATTCAATAGCAAGAATCTTTAAATTAAATCCTCTTTATTATATTGTTACAGGATATAGAGATGCCTTTGTAGATAAAATATTTTTTTGGCAGAGACCTTATGAAACCATATATTTTTGGATGTTATGTTTAGTTACTTTATTAATTGGAATTAGGTTGTTTAATAAGTTAAGACCACATTTTTCAGATGTAATTTAGTGAGGTATATCAATGGATACAGTAATAAAAGTAAAAAATTTAGTGAAAAAGTATAATATATATGATCAGCCAATAGATAGATTAAAAGAGATTTTTTCAATAAAGAAAAAATGTTATCATAGAGAATTTTTAGCATTAAATGGGTTAACATTTAATGTTGAAAAAGGTGATGCAATAGGAATATTAGGGAAAAATGGTTCTGGAAAGTCTACTTTATTAAAAATGATAACTGGAGTTTTAACACCAACATCAGGGGAGTTAGAGATTAAAGGGAAGATTGCAGCTATACTTGAATTAGGGACTGGATTTAATATGGAGTATACAGGGGTTGAGAACATATATCTAAATGGAACTATGATGGGATATACAAGAGAAGAAATGGATGAGAAAGTTCAAGGCATAATTGACTTTGCTGATATTGGTGATTTTATAAATCAGCCAGTTAAAGTTTATTCAAGTGGAATGTTTGCAAGATTAGCCTTTGCAGTAGCAAGTAATGTAGATCCAGAAATATTGATAGTTGATGAAGCTTTAGCAGTTGGAGATACAAGATTTCAGATGAAATGTATAAGTAAAATGAAAAAACTTAAAGAAAAAGGCACTACAATATTATTTGTTTCTCACGCAACTGAACAAGTAAAAAGATTTTGCAATAAGGCAATATGGTTAAAAGATGGAAAAATAGAAGCTGAAGGTGAATCAAGTGAAATTGTTGATTTATATGAAGACTTTATGAAATATGGAATTAGAGACAATGTAGCAGATGTAAGATTAAAAGATAAAGAAGAAAATACTCCTAATCCTGAATCTAAAAAGGAAGATGTTATAGATAAGAGTGTATTTAGAGTACCAACTAATGAAGATACATTAGCAGCTATTGTAGATGTTAAAATATCAAGTGAAAAATTAAAAACATTTGATCAATTTGAAGTAGAAATAACTTATGATATTTATAGAGAAGAAATAGAAGGATTTCTTCTAGGAGCTGCATTATATACACCTAAAAGAGATTACATATTTGGACCAAATACATTTTTGGAGAAGGTAAAAGTACCTAATACTTTTGGGCGCCACAAGGTTATATATAGAATACCTAAAATGCCATTACTTGGTGGAACTTATACTGTGGATGTTGGTATATTTACAGATGAGAGTATAGTATGTTTAGATTATAAGCAAGCAATATGTGAATTTCAAATAACAAATAAGTATATATCAGAAGGAACATATTATATAAATCATGAATGGAATGTGGTGGAATAAAAAGTTATAAGGGATAGGTGAATCAATTTTGAATAGTATTAGATATTGTATTGATAATATTGAAAAAGAAGGAACGGATATCATTATAGTAGGTTGGGCTTATTCTGAAAAGGATAAGAAAGTTAATATTAGCATTAAAGATATAGATAATATTGATATAAAGGTAGTTCAAAGAGTAGATATATTTCATGCATATCATCAAAGACAAGAAGCTTTAAATTCTGGATTTAGAATAAAAATACCTTTTACTAAAAAAGTTACAATGATATTTACTACAGATGATGAGAAGTTAGTTTGTAAATTTAGTACAAGAAGAAAACCCAAGCCACAAAGAATAAGTAAAATTAAGATATTAATATTACGTATTTTAAGTATAATAAATCCATGTAGAATTCTTAGATTTATAAATTTTTTAAAGGAAAATGGAATTAAAAAAACATTATTAAAAATAAAATCTAAGATAAATAAAAAAGCATTAGCTGGAATTGGTTATGATGATTGGTTTAGAAGACAATTAATAACTCCAAAAGGTGCTGAAATACAAAAAAAATTAAAATTTAAATATTCTCCTAAAATAAGTTTGGTTATATCTGAAATAGATGAAAATAGCAAAAATATTGATAAATTGATAGAATCAATTTTAAAGCAAACATATATAAATTGGGAATTATTTATTCCAGCTAAAGATATACAAGAAGAAAAGTTAAAAAACTATAATAATAAAGATAATAGAATAAAGATAAATTTTGAAACAAACAATACAAATGAGTTATTAAAAAAGGTTAGTGGAGATTTTATTTCTTTAATAAATGCTAATGATTTATTAACTATAGATGCATTATTTGAGATAGTTAAAGTAATAAATGATAATAGAAAGATTGATTTTATATATTCTGATGAAGATAAAATTAGTGAAGATTCAAATGAATATTTTGAACCTAATTTTAAACCAGATTGGTCTCCAGATACATTTAGAAGTTGTAATTACATAGGTAAATTAACTGTTTTTTCAAAAAAATTATTAGATAAAGTAGGTTATCTTAATAATAAATATAAACAAGACAAAGAGTATGATATGTATTTAAGACTTACTGAACAAGCAAATGAAATATATCATATTTCAAAAGTGCTTTATCATAATAGAATGAATGAAACAGAAGAAAAATTATTAGTTAAAGATTATGGTAAAGAAGTACTAAAAGAACACTTGAAAAGAATTGGTTTAGAAGGAGACGTATCAGATGGATTAATTCCAAAGACTTATAAAATAAATTATAAAATCAAAGGAAATCCTAAAGTATCAATAATTATACCAAATAAAGATGAAGTAAATACATTAAAAACTTGTATAAATTCAATTTTAAATAAGACTACTTATAATAATTATGAAATAGTAGTAGTAGAAAATAATAGTGTTAGTAAGGAAATATTTAATTATTATGAAGAAATTAAAAAAATAGATAATATCAAAGTTGTTACATGGAAAAAAGGCTTTAATTATTCAGCTATTAATAATTTTGGATTTAAAGAAACTAATGGTGAGTATATTATATTATTAAATAATGATATAGAAGTAATTTCTGAAAACTGGATTGAAGAGATGTTAATGTATGCACAAAGAGATGATATTGGAATTGTTGGTGCTAAATTATATTATCCTGATAATACAGTACAACATGCAGGTGTTATACTTGGAATTGGAGGGGTTGCGGGACATTCTCATGTGAATTTTGAAAGAAATGATGATGGTTTTGCTGGTAGATTAAAAATAGTTCAAAATCTTAGTGCTGTAACAGCAGCTTGTTTAATGATTAGAAGAAATGTATATGAAGAGGTAAATGGATTAAATGAAAATTTAGCAGTTGCATTTAATGATATAGATTTTTGTTTGAAAGTTAGAAAACAAGGATATTTAATAGTATTTTCACCATATGTAGAAATGTATCATTATGAATCTAAGTCAAGAGGAAAAGATGATACAAAAGAAAAATCAGCAAGATTTGAATCAGAAATAAAAACTTTCCATAATACTTGGGGATTGTGGATTAGAGATCCTTATTATAATGATAATCTTACCTTAGATAAGGAAGACTTTTCATTGAGAATATAAAATAGATTTAAAGAGAGGATGGTGAACATATGTCAAATTTAAATTGTTGTATAGATAGAATAACTGTTGATAAAAAAAAGGTAAAAATTGAGGGATGGGTATATAAAGAAGGATACGGAGTGCCTGATATTAAGATTGATGGAATAAATAACTTTGAAATAAAAATGCTTAATAGACAAGATGTATGTAATAATTTTAATGGAGATGAAAGAGCATTAAAATCAGGATTTTTAATTGAGTGCGAATATAGAAAAAAATTATTATTAATATTTACATCTAATGGTGAAGTAGAGTCAAGAGAAATAGATGTAAAAGCAATGACACATAGAAATTCTTATGGCAAAAAAGTAAAAAAAGCATTAAAGATGATAAATGTAAATAATGTAAAAAAGGTTATTAGAGAAGTAAAGAAAAATGGAGTAAAGCAAACTTATTATAAAAGTAAATATAAGCTAAAAAATACTGTTATTCAAGAAATAAGTTATGATGAGTGGTTTAGAAAATCTAGACCTACTGCAAAGGAATTAGAAGAACAAAGAAATTTTAAATTTAAATATAATCCTAAAATAAGTGTGCTTATACCAACTTATAATACTAAAACTGAATTTTTATCTAAAGTTATAGATTCTTTATTAAATCAAACATATCCTAATTGGGAACTTTGTATAGCTGATGGTGCTAGTACAAGTAAAGAAACATTAGATATGTTAAAAGATTATTCAGAAAAAGATGAAAGAATAAAAGTAAAATATCTTTCAGAAAATTATATGATATCTGGTAATACAAATGAAGCTATTAAAATGGTTACGGGTGATTTTGTAGGATTATTAGACCATGATGATTTAATAACAGAAGATGCATTATATGAATATGTAAAAGTCCTTAATAATAATAGAGATGTAGAATTTATATATTGTGATGAAGATAAAATAGATGAAACAGAAGCAGAGTATTTTGACCCTCATTTTAAACCAGATTTTTCTCCAGATACATTAAGAAGTTGTAATTATATATGTCATTTTTCTGTATTTTCAAAAAAATTATTAGATAAAGTTGGATATTTTAATAGTGAATTTGATGGAAGTCAAGATTATGATATGATATTAAGATTAACAGAAAAGGCTAAAAAAGTAGCACACATTCCTAAAGTGCTTTATCATTGGAGAGTTCATAGTGGCTCAACAGCAGGAGGAATGGATGCTAAGAGTTATGCAATAGAAGCTGGAAGAAGAGCAATTGATGCACATCTTGAAAGAATTGGGGAAAAAGGAAAAACTATTCACGGAAGATTTAATGGATGTTATAAGGTTGAATTTGATATATTAAATAATGACAAAATATCTATAATAATTCCTAATAAAGATGAAGTAAATACATTAAAGACATGTATAGAGTCTATTTTAAACAAAACAACATATGATAATTATGAAATAGTTATTGTTGAAAATAATAGTACTACTGATGAGATATTTAAATATTATGATGAAATATCTAAAAATCCTAAGATTAAGATTGTAAAATGGGAAAAAAAATTTAATTACTCAGCAATTAATAATTTTGGAGTGAAAAATTCAAATGGAAAATACTTAGTTTTCTTAAATAATGATGTTGAAATAATAACAGAAAACTGGTTACAAGAATTACTAATGCATGCTCAAAGAAAAGAAACAGCTGCTGTTGGAGGAAAGCTTTATTATAAAGATGATACTATACAACATTTTGGAATATTATTAGGTGTTGGAGGAACAGCAGAGCACTTAGGAAAAGGATTAGGTAGATATGATGGTGGTCATATGGGCAGACTATTTATGAAAATAAATGTAAGTGCTGTGACAGGAGCTTGCTTAATGGTTAAAAGAGAACTTTTTGATTTGGTTAATGGTTTTGATGAAGAATTAGCTGTGGCATATAATGATGTTGATTTATGTATGAAGTTTAGAGAAAAGGGATATTTAAATGTAGTTACACCATATGCTGAAATGTATCATTATGAATCAAAAACTAGAGGATTAGATAATAATGAAGAAAAGATGGAAAGACTTTATAGAGAAATGAAGATATTTAGTGACAAGTGGGGAGAAAATTTAATAGATCCTTACTACAATATTAATTTTTCTTCAAAGCAAGGTAATTTTAAATTAGCTGAAAAATAGGAGTTAAGAATGGATATATCAGTAATTTGTCCTATATATAATGGAGAAAAGTATATAAAAGATTTAAATAATAAATTGATTAATCAAAAAAATATAGAAAATTTTGATATTACCTATCTTTTAACAGAATCTAAAGATAGAAGTGAAGAAGAGTTAAAAAAGGTAAATGCAAAGTATGAATTGATTAAAAAAGAGGAATTTTCACATAGCTTAACAAGAGAAAAAGCTGCCTATAAAGCTAAGGGAGATATTATAGTTTTTATAACACAAGATATAAAAATATTAGATGATAACTTTCTTTATAAGTTAACAAAAGATATTGCTAATAATATATGTGATGCATCATTTGCAAAGCAAATTTGTGATAATAAAACAATAGAAAGATATACTAGAATGAGTAATTATCCTAATGAAAGTAGAGTTGCATCAAAGGAAGATATTAAGGATTTAGGAATAAAAACTTATTTTTATTCAGATGCAGCAGCAGCAATAAGAAAAGATACATTTATAAAGCTAAATGGCTATGATGGAAAAGTACTATTGACTAATGAAGATATGTATATAGCATATAAACTCATTAACAATGGATATAAAATAAAATATTGTGCTGATGCTAAAGTAATTCATTCTCATGCATATACTTATAAAGCGTTATTTAAAAGATATTTTGACCAAGGAGTATTTTTAAAACAACAT
>JALFQD010000334.1 GCA_022785265.1 Clostridium sp.
ACATTCCGATACCTAAAGAATATGAAAATTTTTAAATTAGCGATAAATTATAATCTTTAGATTTAATAATATTACTATATCACGAAGAATTTATAATAAGTCATAAAAACAACCACATCTTATAATTCAATGTATTGAAAAGTCTAAGGCGTGGTTGTTTTTATGTCATATCTATCACGAAGATAGCTAACATAGCCAAATTTTTAAATACTCGTCCTTAAAATTAGTAATCATTAAAAAATCAATATCTAATGGTGATGAAAAATATATATTATAGTTTTCTAAAAATTTAATCCACTTATTCATTTCATCTATATTTTCTACATCCCAATTTTGCATTTCATCAAAATTTCCAAGCATATTAATATCATTTGATTGTTCAATTTCTTCTTTAGTTATCTTTTTTATTTTTATCAATTCATCACAAATATACTTCACTCTTCCCCATCCACCTAGATATCTTTCTCTATCTAAATCTAATAATGTAATAAATGGAATATTCAATTGATTTAATAACCTCCAAAAATGATTTACATGCCTTCCACCTAAAGGGACTATCGAAATAGACTTTGTATCAATTTTATCATCTAAAACTTCTATCATTTTAGGTAATAAAATCTCTTCACTATCCCCTTCTCCTAATATAACTAAATTTGCAAAATATAATTCAGGATATGCTATAACTCCATTTTTTATATATTTATATTCTTCTTCTGAATAAACATCTTTGGAAGGTAAATCTAGCTCACGTACCTCGGTCTTTAAGTTAGGCTGAGTTATCCTAAAATATCTAATGTTAGCTGGTTCAATTCTACTAACAATTGAAGGAGAATGTGAACTTATAATTGCTTGACAATTATTTTGTCTAGATATATTTTTTATATTATTTATTACTTTTCCTAATAATTGTGGAGATATATGATTCTCAGGTTCTTCTAAAGCTAAAATTGTACATATTGGTGGTACTAACTTAAAACTTTTATGTGATAGTTCATCATTATTATTTTCTTCTAAAATCTTTTCTTCTAAAGATAACAGTGAATTTACTAACGAAATATAAAATAATGACTTTAATCCATCACCTAATTCATCAATTTTATAAGATCTTTCAATAACAGTTGGTGCAAATTCTATATCAACCTTTTTTAGTATAGTTTCCATATCTGGATTATTAAATTTTAATTCTGCTTTACTATATCGCAAATCATTATGATACTTTGCCCACTCAGTTCGTATTGAATCTTTTATAAGCTTAACTCCTTCTTCTTTTTCAAATTCTTCTTCAAATTCTTTACTTTTACTAGCTATTCCAGATTTAACATCATCTGTCCAATTTATATTAGCCAAAACTCTGTATAATATGGAATCAGATACATTCTTTAATTGAGATGCTGGATTTCTTGAAGCAGGTACATATATTAAACTAATTCTTTGCAAATCTTTATTATTAACATTAGTTTTATTAGAATCAATTATTGTTTCTTCATTTTCTGATTGCTTTATATAACATATCTTTGTATCTATACTTCCCTCAAGTGTTACTCCTCTATTCCATGTCGCCTCCAATCTAATTCTTAAATATGGTGCATCACCTTCATCATCAATTGTTAATTGTTTAAACATTATTGGAATAGCATTACTATCAGCTCCTTTTTCTAATTCTGGGAACTCAAATATAGCCTCTATATATAAATCCTTAGTTTCTATCTCATCTGCTTTTTCATCTTTACTTAAATGGAAATCAGACCTAACTAAAGTCCTTTCATAAACCGTTGCACCAAATAATTTTTGTAAAGCACTTAAAGCAGTTGTTTTTCCACTACTATTATTTCCAATAAATGTTGTTAAGTCATTAAAATTAATTGTTTCTTCATCACCAAAAGATCTGTAATTGTAAACTTTTAACTTTTTTAATCTCATATGCATTATTCCCCTTTAAATTAATATATAGATAATTAAATATAGGGAAGTGAAATTTTCACCTTCCCACTACTAATATATTTAAAATTTTATACCTAAAATCTTTAATTGTTCATTAATTTCGGCTTCAAGTTCTGCAATTTCTTTGTTGTCTTGTTCTAGTTGTTTATTTATTTCTTCTAGGTCAATTGGTTCTTCTTCCTCAAAGGTATCAACATATCTTGGAATATTTAAATTATAATCATTTTCTTTTATTTCTTCAATTGATGCCACATGAGCATATTTATCAACATCTTCATAATTTTTAAATGTGTTTACAATTTTATCTACATTTTCATCACTTAAATTATTTTGATTTTTTCCTTTTTCAAATTCTTTACTTGCCTCAATAAATAATATATCTTTATTTTTACGATTTTTCTTTAATACTAAAATTACTGTTGGAATACTTGTTCCATAAAATAAATTAGCTGGTAAACCAATTACAGCATCAAGATAATTTTTTTCAATAAGAACCTTACGAATTTTACCTTCTGCTGCTCCACGGAATAATACACCATGAGGTAAAACAATAGCCATTGTTCCATTCTTGTTTAAGTGATATATGCTATGCAAAATAAAAGCATAATCTGCTTTTGAAGCTGGGGCTAATTTTCCATAATCCTTAAAACGAGGGTCTTTTAACTTAGATTCATTATTGTCCCATTTTTGAGAGTAAGGGGGATTAGCTACCACTGCATCAAAAGTACGTGGATGGTCAATACCCTTTTCATCTAGTCCATCTGGCCAATCACTTTCAAGAGTATCAGCATTACTTAACATAATATTATTGTAAGATACATTATGCATCATTAAATTCATTCTAGCTAAGTTATAAGTTGTTGTATTCAATTCCTGTCCAAAATATTTAATAGGAGTTCCTTTTGGTAACTCTTGACCAACAGTAAGAAGTAATGAACCTGAACCCATTGTTGGGTCATATACATAGAAAAATTCATCTTTGTTTTGAATTGTGCTTGTAACTATTTTAGCTAAAATTTTACTAACTTGATGAGGTGTATAAAACTCTCCACCCTTTTTACCCGCATTTGCTGCGAATTGTCCAATTAAGTATTCATAAATTTCTCCTAAAATATCCTTTCCATCTTCACCTTTAAAATTAACTCCATTTATTAATTTTACTATACCATTAAGTGATTTAGCACGTTCATTTGTAGAACTTCCAAGACGTGAGTCACCTAAATTAACATCATTAAATATTCCACGAAAATCTTTTACTGCCTCTTTATTTAAGCCTGCATTTTTATTAAAATTATCAAAAATAGTTTGGTAATCACTAGGAACAATCTGTGAATCTTCAATTTTATCAACTAAAGATTGCCATGTGTCATTAGGTGCAATTGCATATCCTAAGCTAGATGAAATATCTTCTAAATATTCATCTAAATCTTCACCTACTGCTTGCCTTTTATAAGAATCATTAATAGTTTCTCCCTCTTCAACATC
>JALFQD010000338.1 GCA_022785265.1 Clostridium sp.
GTCCTCTCCCTTTACTGCAAATAATACAACCCTATTATCTTCTTCTGTAAGAGAACCTGCAAGCTTATTTAAATATTTCATATCTTCATTTTCATATATTTTATTTATTATTATAAAGTCACCACATTTTTCTGCAGAATCTATAAGATTTTGAACTTCATACTTTGAAAGCTCAGCTTTTAACTTTTTCTTTTCTTCTAAAACCTCTGCATAATCGTTGTTTAAATTATTTATTCTATTTATAGCTTCATTATCTGCTGTATTAAGCTTTTTGCATATTTCATCAAGCATATTATCTCTATCTAATGCGTAGCTTACTGCTCTATCTCCTGCTAAAAATTCTATTCTTGTATTTCCTTTATGAGAAAGCCATCCCTTTATCTTTATCATCTGAAGCTCTAAAGTATGTGATGGGTGTACTCCACAACAAGCATTTATATCCAAATCTTCAATTTGTACAACTCTTATAGTATTATCATCAGTTGCTAAATCACGTCTTAATCCCATATTTTGAGCCTTTTCTCTATCTGTCATAATAAAATTAACTTTATGATTTTCTTTTATTACTTCATTAGCTCTTCTTTCAGCTTTTCTTATCATATCTTCACTTATGTTTCCAATGATATCTACTGTACTTATATCATGTCCTAAATGAATTCCTGCAGTATTTGCATTAAACATAGAGAAAAAACATCCTGATAATACATGTTGTGCTAAATGTTGTTGCATTCCATCTTGTCTTCTTTTCCAGTCAATAACTCCCTTTACTACCTTACCTACTTCTAGCTTTTCCTTTAATACATGACATATTCTATCATCCTCTTCTAATACATCAACGACTTCCTTTCCATCAAGAGTTCCTAAGTCTGAGGATTGTCCTCCCCCTCCTGGGAAAAAAGCAGTTTTATCTAAAAATACATGAAATTTATCTTCTTTTTCTATAACCTCTAGAACTTTTCCTTCAAACTCCTTAATATATTGGTCTTTATAAAATAGCTTTTCTGTTTCATTTGTCATGAGTTTTTATTCTCCTTTCAAAAATTCTTCATAAATTATATTTTATCATAATTTTTCTAAATTTTCTCCAATAATCCTTATTCCTTTTTTAATGTTTTCATTACTTACTCTTCCAAATCCTATTCTTAAGGTATCTTGCCCCTTATTCTTTGCAAAAAAAACATCACCTGGCATAAATATAACCTTATCTTTATAACATAAATCTAAAAGCTTTCTTGAACTTATATTATTCTTAAGCTTTAAAAATATATGAAGACCACCTTCTCCAGTTACATATTCATAATCAAGATATTTTTCTACACATTCCATAAGTAAAAGATACTTTTCTCTATAATATTTTCTAACCACCTTTACATGTTTTGGGAAAGCTCCACTTTTTAAGTAATAATAAAGACATCCTTGGTCTAAAAAAGAAGAGTGGATATTTCTTCCCCTCTTTACACTTTCTAATATATCTATAAGAAATTTATCTCCTAATATCCATCCTATTCTAAGTCCTGGAAATAAAATTTTTGAAAGACTTCCAATATAAATAACAGAATTTCCATCTTTACTTAGTGAAGCTAAAGGTTCAATTGGAGAACTTGAATATAAAAGTTCTTCATTAAATCCATCTTCAATAATAGGCACTGAAAATTCCTTTGCAATATTATAAACTTCCTGTCTTCTTAAAGCTTTCATAACAATTCCTGTAGGATTATTATAAGATGGAGTTAAATATAAAAATGCTGGTTTATTCTTTTTAAAAACCTTTATTAATTCTTCTACCTTAATTCCATCTTTGTCCATAGGAATTTGAATTACATTAACTTTATGAGATTTCATTATTTTTAAAGCAGTATTATGTGTAGGTTCCTCACAAACTATTATATCATTTTCTTTTGTAAGAGTTTCTATTATTATATCAAAAGCTTCTGTAAATCCATTAGTTATTAATATTTCCTTATTTTTAGTATCTACATTCTTTTCTTGCATATACTGAAATAAATATTCAATTAATGGTTTGTAACCTTTAGCATATCCATAATTTAATATATTAGCTTGCTCAAAGGAAAAGCAATCTAAAAAAGCTCTTTTAAAATCTTCTAGGTTAAAAAGACTATAATCTGGAGCTATTGATTTAAAAGATATCATACCTTTTTTAAAAGGAAGCTCATTTTTTATAACATCCATTTCTCTTAATGTTTTTCCATAATAATTAATTTTATTTTTCCAATCTATATTATATCCTTGAATCTTTTCATTAGAATCAACTGATATAAAAGTTCCTTTTCCTCTTTTAGTTGTTATTATTTCCATAGCCTCAAGTTCTTCGTAAGCAGATATTACAGAATTTCTGCTTATTTTTAAAAAGCTACTTACTTCCCTTGTGGATGGAAGCTTGCTATCTTTTTTAAGTTCTCCAATTTCTATCCCCTTTAAAATATGATTAATAAGTTGAGTGTCTATTGCCTCATCACTTTTTAGCTTTAAAGTTGAAAAAATCAAAAATTATCACTCCTGATTATTTATTCTATTTCCATTTTTAATTGAACTTCGCTTAATGGAATTTCTACTTGTATATAATTTCCTAATACATGTTCAACTGGAAGAATAATTCCTAAAGAATCCTCTGTTAAATAGCTATAACTTTGGTCTGACTTAACATTATCTACTTCATCACATACTGAAAGCTTATTTAAAATATCTTGTGATGTAAGTGCATTAAACGCCTCTTTTTGCTCATCAGAAACTGTACCATTTTTTATTTTTTCTGCTAACTCTTCATTTACATCGATAAAATCTGACAATTTAAGTAAACTTTTATTTTTTAAATCTACATTAACTGAATACAAATGATTATTAGCATAAGCTGCCCCTTCTACATATCCTGTTCCTTCAAAAACTACACTTATAATTTTTTTATTTTTTCTTTTTATTTTATACTTAATATTCATATTAAGTTTATCCTGAGCATCATAATACTTTGTACTAATCATTCCTCCACTTTCCACTAAAGCACTAATAATATTAGTTTTATTTTCATCAGAATATTTTAATCTTGGATATTTTATAATAACATTTTTAACATTATACTGATCATCTTCAATAGTGTATTCATCTGGAGCAGAACTTTCAGGTGCACCTGTTTCTACTATTGATGTTTCTACCTTGCTACTTTTATTATTATTATTATTGCTACAACCAGTTAGTGTAAATGATAATGATAAAGTCATTACCATTAACATAGCTATAATCTTATTTTTCTTCATAAATTTATTCCCCCTATTACACCTTATTTTTAATTAAATATTTGAAATTATAAGCTCCATATCCCCTTTAAATTTATATTCACCATATTCAAAAGGTATAATGAAATGGTCTCCTTTTTTTATTTCAATTTCATTAATTAATCCATTTCCTTCAATTACACTTACAATTTCAAAAGGTTTACTTTGAACAAAACTCTTTACTCCATGTATATCTAATTTTTTAACTTCATAGAACTCACATTTAACAAGTTCTTTTTCATCATAATTATCTTCTTTTATAATTTTAAAATCTTGGCTTTCTTCTACATAAGGACATTTTATAACATCTATGCTTTTTTCAAGATGAAGCTCCCTTGGCTTTCCATTTGAAAGACGGTCATAATCATAAAGACGATAAGTAATATCACTATTTTGTTGTGTTTCTAAAATTACTGTACCACCCTTTATTGCATGTACTGTTCCTGGAGTTATTTGAAAAAAATCTCCCTTTTTAATTGGACGCACTTTTATTAATTCATTCCATCTCTTTTCTTCTATCATCTGCTTTAATTCTTCTTTTGATTTTGCATTATGTCCTACAACTATTGTAGCACCTTCCTCACAATCTAAGATATACCAACATTCAGTTTTACCAAGAGCTCCATTTTCATTCTTTTTTGCATATTCATCATCTGGATGAACTTGAATGCTTAAATCTTTCTTTGCATCAATTATTTTTATTAATAAAGGGAAGACATCTCCTTTAGCATTTCCAAAAATTTCTCTATGGTTATCCCATAACCAACTTAAGCTTTTTCCTTTAAATTCTCCATTTATTAACTTACAATCTCCATTTTTATGTGCACTTACAGCCCAACATTCTCCAGTTGTATCACTTGGAATTTTATATCCATAGCTTGTAGAAAGCTTATTTCCACCCCAAATGACCTCCTTAAATACTGGTTCTAAAAATAAAATTTCTTTCATAATTAACCTCCATAATATATTATACTTATATATTACATTACAAGACTTATTTTTTCAATTAACCATAAGTTTTTCATAGTATATTATGAAAATTTGTGTATTTTTTACTCCCAGACCCATGTAGAAAAGCTGCTTTCTTCATCAAAACCTACTCTTTCATATAAATTTCTTGCAATTTTATTTGAAGAATCTACTCTTATATTAACTTCTTTTATACT
>JALFQD010000348.1 GCA_022785265.1 Clostridium sp.
GTCAACGCAAAATAATAATTAAAACTTTCTAACTGAATGAAAGGAAATTCTTAAACTTGTTTCTTTTATTAAGCTTTATTATTAACTTAGCAAGTTATCCACAGTTTTCAAAATATATAATTTCCTGATAGTATAAAAAAAGTGTTAATTATTACTTTGCATTGTTTTTAAGTCTATTGACTAAAATGCAAAATAATAATTAACACCTCATATTTTAAAATTCTTAATAATTAATCTTCTAATATAACTTTTTCTATATTTACTCCTGAATAATAATGTTTTAATATGTCTTTATAATTTTTTCCTTCCTTAGCCATTATGTTTGCTCCCCACTGGCTCATCCCTACTCCATGTCCATAACCTGTACAATTTATAATCACTTCATTTTCAATAATATTTAATGTAAAATTTGATGAATTTATATTAAATAAATTTCTAAATTCAACTCCTGAAATAGTCACTTTTCCTAATTTGATTTCTTTCACAGCTCCACCTTCTGTTCTTGAAAGTATTTTTATATTATCTTGTAAATTTTCATAATTCAAATTGGTATTTCTATAATTGTTTGTTATAGTATTAATAAATGTTGATTTATCAATATTTACTATACTTTTAAATTTAGGGGCTATCTCCTCCCCTGGACTTTCTATAGATTTAAGATATGGAATATCTTCTGAAAAAACATCTACACAGTTTTCAGTTTTTCCAGAACTTGTAGAAAAAAATTGTGGATACTTTACCAATTCTCCATTATAAACTAATACATCTCCTTCTGTTTCTTTTACAGCGTCTCTAATTTTATTCCAATTACTTTCTCTTTTATCCTCTGACCAAGTAGCTAATCTTTCTTCTTTAGGTGTATAAACTTGACAATGAATAGAATCACATATTTCTGCTCCTTCTCCTTCACTACAAGAATTTAATCTTTTAGAATAATAATATGTTCTAGAGACTACTGCTTGAGCTTTTAAGGCCTCTTTTTCAAAATTTACTTGCATCTCTGAAGATACTACTCCAGCCACATATTCCTCAACATCAATTTCTTTTATTTCCTTAGATTTTCTTATATATACTTTAGCCTTATTGTTTCCTTTTATAATTATTCTATTATTATTCATGATTGAATTCTTATCTATAGTAAAGTTATTAAAATTATTAGTTGATGATAATATTAAAATCCATGCTATAACTATAGTAAAAATAATAATAAATATACTTATATTTATAAAAAATTTTATATTTTTCCTAAGAACCTTTTTATTATACATTCTTTCTCCCAATAATTTTTATAATATTTTATTTATTACTATTCCTGCTTTAATTTTTTTATGATATTCTATTTTTTCATAATAAAAATATAAAAAAGCTTTAAACTTAACAACTTGTATATAATTTAATAAAAAAATATATTTTTCTATATAATAAAAAGGTAGTAAATACCACCTTTTCTTTAAACTTCTATCCTTTGAATATCTGCTCCTATTCTTTTAAATTTTTCTTCTATATTAACATAGCCTCTATCAATGTGATATATATCTCCTATAGTTGTATATCCTTCTGCTACTAATCCTGCTAATATCATTGCAGCTCCTGCTCTTAAGTCTGTGGCTTTTACATCACAACCAGTTAATTTATTTACTCCTTCAACAAAAGCAGTTCTTCCATCTATCTTTATATTAGCTCCCATTCTATTAAGCTCTGCTATATGCATAAACCTATTTTCAAAAACAGTTTCTGTTACTATACTTGAACCTTTCACAATAGATAAAAGACTCATTATTTGTGGTTGCATATCAGTTGGAAATCCTGGATATGGCATTGTTTTAATATCAATTGGATTTTTATTTAAAGTTCCATCGACAATTATTTTTTCACCATTTTCTATAAATCCAATTCCACATTCTTTTAGCTTTTCAAGTACAGGAGTAAGATGATTACTATTTACTCCATTTATGGTTATTTTACTATTTGTTATTGCTGCTGCTATAATAAATGTACCAGCTTCAATTCTGTCATAAATAGGTTTGTAGGAAGTTCCTTTTAATTTTTTTATTCCATCTATAACAACTGTTCCTGTTCCAGCACCAGACACTTTAGCTCCCATAGAATTTAAAAATTCTGCTAAATCTGCTATTTCTGGCTCTTCTGCAGCATTTTCTATTATTGTTCTTCCTTCTGCTAAAGTTGCTGCCATTATTATGTTCTCTGTTGCACCTACTGAAGGAAAATCTAAATAAATTGTAGTTCCTATTAACTTTTTAGCTTTAGCCTCTACATATCCATAACCCATAGTTATATCTGCTCCTAATGCTTTAAAGCCTTTTAAATGAAGATCTATAGGTCTACTTCCTATATTGCATCCTCCTGGTAAAGACAATCTACAATATCCAAATCTAGAAATCATTGGTCCCATAATAAGAAATGAAGCTCTCATTTTTCTTATAAGATTACTATCTGCATCTATTGAATTTATGTTTTTAGTATTTATCTTAATGTTATTATTCTCTATTTTTAAATTACAATTTAAGCTTGATAATAAATTACATATTACAAATACATCTTCTAACATTGGTGCATTTTCTATTATAATATCTTCTTCACATAATATAGAAGCTGCTATTATTGGCAAAACAGAATTTTTAGCTGCACTTATATTAACTTCCCCTTTAAGTTTATTTCCACCCTTAACCACTATCTTTTTCATATTATCCTCCACAATAATTCTTTTAGTATGTTGTAAATATTATTGGTGTTCCAATTACTAAATACGAACCTGTATCATAATTGTTTATTGCAAAATTAATTTTTTCATTTTTGTATTTAGCTATTCCTGCATAACCATTATTAATATTTATAGTTTGCACACCTTTTAAATTTTCATTATTCTTTACATCTTTAAGTGTTTCTTCTATATTACTTACCTTGCACTTTATATAACTAAAATATATTATATCGTTTCCATTATTATTTTGAAGTTCTATTAATTCCTTCATTAACTTATTTATATTATTCTCTTTCTCATAATTTACTATTTTTACTTCAACTTTGCAACCAATTTTATCATTATGTGTGTAAATAGATATTTCTTCATCTTCTGTTTTTGCTTCTAAGTAATTATTAGTAATCTTTATATTTTTTAAATCTTTATATTTTGAAATCAATAATTTTATTCTATTTATCTCATTTTCAGCTTTTCCATTAATTACATAGTTACACTTTACTCCATTTTCACAAAAAGAATCATATTTTATAATAAACTGTTCATCTAAATAAAGTGCTTTTGACAATTCTTCTATTGGAAAGGCCTCTTTACAATTAAATAAAATCATAAAAAAGAGAATAAGATATATTTTTTGTTTCATATTAATCCCACCTTTCCTCTTAAATTATTGTCAATTTTTTATTTTTTATACACATCTCATATTATATTATATAAATTAAATTAAGTTTTGAGACAAAAAAGGAAGAATAAATATATTGTTTTGCTCTTTTATCAACAAATTATCAAAAGTTTGGAAACTAATATAATTTCTTAATAGCAAAAAAAAGTTGTCTAAAATATTATTTTAGACAACTTTTATACTACTTTCTTAGGCTTAATCTTACTATAGCTCTTTGTAAAGCTGCTTCTGCCCTTATAACATCATATTTTTCTTTTTCTGAAATTCTTTTTTTTGCTCTTTCTTTAGCCTTTTCTGCCCTTTCAAAATCTATTTCTTCAGGATATTCTGCTGCATCGCAAAAAAATGTTAATTCGTTATTTTTTACATTAATTATTCCCTTAGAAGTAAATATTTCTTCAGTAGTTCCATCTTCGTCGCATATTCTTGTTATACATGGAACTGTACTAATTATACTTGGTGCATATCCAGATAAGAATTCAATTTCTCCTAACTGTGTCTTTGTAAATAACTTTTCTACATCCTTATCCACCACAGTCTTGTTTAATGTTATTATTTTTAATTTAAAGGTTTTGGCCATAATCCTCCACCCCTTATCCTAATGTCTTAGCTTTTTCTACAGCTTCTTCAATTGTTCCAACAAAAAGGAATGCTGATTCTGGAATGTCATCATGAAGACCATCTAAAATTTCTTTAAATCCCTTTATTGTATCTTTTATTGGAACATATTTACCTTTAATTCCTAGGAATTGTTCTCCTACTGTAAATGGTTGTGACAAGAATCTTTGTATCTTTCTTGCTCTGCTAACAGTAATCTTATCTTCATCAGAAAGTTCATCAACACCAAGTATTGCTATAATATCTTGAAGTTCTTTATATTTTTCAAGTATATTTTTAACTCTTGTTGCAACTTCATAATGTTCTTTTCCTACTATTCTTGGGTCTAGTATTCTTGAAGTTGATTCAAGAGGGTCAACTGCTGGATAAATTCCAAGTTCTGATATACTTCTTGATAAAACTGTTGTTGCATCTAAGTGAGTAAATGTTGTTGCTGGGGCTGGGTCTGTAAGGTCATCTGCTGGAACATAAACTGCTTGAACAGATGTTATAGAACCATTTGTGGTAGATGTAATTCTTTCTTGAAGTGCACCCATTTCAGTTGCAAGTGTTGGTTGATATCCAACAGCTGATGGTATTCTTCCAAGAAGAGCTGAAACTTCTGAACCTGCTTGAGTAAATCTAAATATATTATCTATAAATAAAAGTACATCTTGCCCTCTGTCTCTAAAATACTCTGCCATTGTAAGTCCAGTTAAAGCAACTCTCATTCTAGCTCCTGGTGGTTCATTCATTTGTCCAAATACTAATGCTGTTTTTGCTAAAACTCCTGAATCCTTCATTTCATGATAAAGGTCATTTCCTTCTCTTGATCTCTCTCCAACTCCTGTGAAAACAGATAATCCACCATGCTCTTTGGCAATATTATTTATTAATTCTTGTATTAAAACTGTCTTTCCAACTCCAGCTCCACCAAATAATCCTATCTTACCACCTTTTTGATAAGGTGCTAATAAATCAATAACTTTTATTCCTGTTTCAAACATTTCTGGTTCAACTGATTGCTCTCTAAAGCTTGGTGCTGGTCTGTGAATAGGATATTTTTCTTTAGAATCTAATTTCCCAGAATTATCTATTGTATTTCCAAGAACATTAAATAATCTTCCTAAAACACATTCTCCTACAGGTACTTCAATAGGCTTTCCAGTGTCAATAGCCTCCATACCTCTTCTTAACCCTTCAGTTGCCTCCATAGCAATAGTTCTTACAACATCATCACCTACGTGTTGTTCAACTTCTGCTATTAATACTTTTTCTCCTAAATTTATATGAATGGCATTATATAAATTTGGAAGAGAGTCTGAATCAAATTTTATATCAACTACTGGTCCAATTACTTGAACTACTTTACCAATTTTGTCAGGCATATACATACCTCCTTACTATTTTTGAGCCGCTGCTCCTCCAACTATCTCTGATATTTCCTGAGTAATCATTGTTTGTCTTATTCTATTATATTTTAAATTAAGACTTGCTAATAAATCATTTGCATTGCTTGTAGCTCCATCCATAGCAGTCATTCTAGCACTTTCTTCACTACATTTTGCATTTAAAATTAAATATCTTAATTTTCCCTTTAAATAGGCATCAAGTGCATCCTTTAAAACAATGTCTAAACTTGGCTCTACTATTTTTGCTTGCCCTTCTCCTTCAAGTCTATCTATTGGTAACAATTTTTCTAGCCTTGGGATTTGCTTTACAGGGCTTATAAAATTTGTATATGCTACATATACCTCTGAAACTTCGCCACTATTAAAAAGACTAACTGCCTTTTCATATATCACCTTAACTTCCTTAGTTGTTGGAATATTTGGCATATCCACATATTCTGCAACTGAATTAAATCCTGCTCTTTTTACATAAGGAATTCCCTTAGCTCCAATAGTAATGACTTTTGCTTTATCTTTTTCATCTTTTACTAAATAACTAAGATATGATACTATATTATTATTATATCCTCCACATAATCCTGTATCTGAGGTAATGACTATGTAAAGCTTAGAATCACTTTTTTTAGGACTAAAATAAGAAAACTCTAAATCTTCACTTTCATTAGCTATGGCAACTAAAGACTTAATAGTTTCTTCAGCTGCTTTAAAATATATATCATTAGTGGATAATTCCCTTCTACATTTTCTAAGCTTAGAAGTGGCAACAACTCCCATGGCATTTGTTATCTTTCTGGTACTTTCTACTGATTTTATTCTTCTTTTAATGTCAACCAGTCCTGCTGCACCCATATTTCCACCTCCCAGAAAACTCTATGCTTCTTGTAAGAAAATCTTCTTAAATTCTGTTATAGATACTTCTAGTTCTTCTTTAATTTCATCTGTTAAAACTTTTCCATCTACAATTGATTTTAACAAATCTCTATGATGAGTATCTAGGTATTCTAAGAATTCTTTTTCAAATTTTCTAATATCACTAACTTTAATATCTGAAAGGAAATTGTTAACTGCTGCATAAACAATAGCAATTTGCTTTTCAACAGGCATAGGTTGATATTGGTCTTGTTTTAATACCTCTATTAATCTTTTTCCTTTCTCAAGTCTTCTAGAAGAATCTGCATCTAAATCAGAACCAAATTGAGTAAATGCTGCAAGTTCTCTATATTGTGCTAATTCTAGTCTTAATGTACCTGTAACACTCTTCATAGCTTTTATTTGAGCGCTACCACCAACTCTTGATACTGATATACCTGCATTAACTGCTGGTCTTTGTCCTGAATAGAATAAATCTGATTCAAGGAATATCTGTCCATCTGTAATTGATATTACATTTGTTGGAATATATGCTGTTACATCTCCTGCAAGAGTTTCTATTATTGGAAGAGCTGTTAGTGAACCACCACCATACTCTGGTGCAAGCTTTGCTGCTCTTTCAAGCAATCTTGAATGTATGTAAAAAACATCTCCTGGATAAGCTTCTCTTCCTGGTGGTCTTTTAAGAAGTAATGACATTGCTCTATAAGCAACTGCATGCTTAGATAAATCATCATATATTATTAATACATCTTTTCCCTCATGCATAAAATATTCTCCCATACTACATCCTGCATAAGGTGCTAAATATTGAAGTGGTGCTGACTGTGCTGCTGTTGAGCTAACTATTATTGTATAGTCCATTGCTCCCATTTCATTTAATGTATTTACTATATGTGCAACTGTAGATTGCTTTTGACCTATAGCAACATATATACATATAACATCTTTTCCTTTTTGATTTATTATTGTATCAATTGCTATGGCTGTTTTACCAGTTTGTCTATCACCTATTATAAGTTCTCTTTGTCCTCTTCCTATTGGTATCATAGTATCTATTGCTTTAATACCAGTTTGTAAAGGTTCATTAACTGAACTTCTTTCAATTATTGTTGGTGCTGGTACTTCTATAGGTCTAGTTTTACTTGTATTTATTGGACCCTTTCCATCAATAGGTTCTCCTAATGAATTTACTACTCTTCCTATTAATTCTTCTCCAACAGGAACTTGAACTATCTTATTACTTCTCTTTACAATGTCTCCTTCTTTTATGCCTTCTTCAGGTCCTAACAAAACACATCCTACATTGTCTTGTTCAAGATTAAGAGCCATTCCATATACATCATTAGGGAATTCTAGAAGTTCACCTTCCATACAATCATCTAATCCATATACTCTAGCAATTCCATCTCCAATTTGAATTATTGTACCAGAGTCTACTGTCTTTATATGTTTCTCATACTTTTCAATTTCTTTTTTTATTATAGAAGTTATTTCTTCTGGTTTTATATTCATGAACCCACCTCTATTTCTTAAGAATTATGTCTTTCATCTCATCAAGTTTAGATTTTACAGTACCATCTATAACATCATTTCCAACTCTTACATAAACTCCACCTAAAAGACTTTTATCTACTTCTGTTGTAATAATAATATTTTTATCATACTTATTTTCTAGTTTGATTTTCAGCTCATTAACCTCTTTTTCTAATAAAGGAACTGCTGTTTTAACTACTGCAACTAATGTGTTATTTTTTTCTAAATGAATTTTTTCCATTTCATTAAGCTTTTCTCTTAAAAATAACATTCTATCCTTTTCTATAAGTATTAATAAGAAAGATAACAATTCTTCATCTATTTTCCCTTTAAATATATTAATAAATGTTTGTTTTTTCTTTCTTGTACTTATTTGAGGATGCTTTATTACTTCATAAAAATCCTTATTATTATCTATTAAATCACATATTTCCCTAAGGTCATTTAAATACTCTTCTACTTTTCCTTTTTCTTCTGCAACCTCATATAAAGCAAGAGCATATCGTTTATCTAAATACTCATACATATTTATCTACCTACCTTAGTAATAAAGTCATTAATTAATTCCCTTTGCTTTGTTTCTTCAACTTTTTCTTCTAAGGCCTTTGTTGATAATTCAATAGCTAACTCTACTGCTTGCTTTTTTAATTCATGTTGAGCTTTTTCTTTTTCTCTCTCAATTTCTAATCTAGCTCTATCTAAAATTAAACTTGCTTCTTTGTTAGCATCACTAACTATTTCACTATATACCTTATTTGCCTTACTTTTTCTTTTTTCTATAATCTTTTTACCTTCTTCTCTAGAACTCTTTAATATTCTTTCATTTTCTATTAAATATAGTCTAGCTTTTTGAGAATCTTCTTCTGCTTTTTCTAATTGTTCTTCAATATAATTTTCTCTTTCTTCTATAACTTTTTGTATTTTATCCCAAAAGAAATGCTTTAATATTAGAATAAATATAACAAAGTTTATCATAGTTGCAATAACAACTGAAAAATCTACATCCATTTATAATTACCTCCCTTCGGAGCTATATTAATATTTTCTATTTAAAAAAGATTAATGCTAATGCTACTATTAATCCATAAATTGCTGTTGCTTCTGAAAGACCAGCACCTAAGATTAAAGCACTTTGAATTTTTCCTGCTGCTTCTGGTTGTCTTGCTATTGATTCTGTTGCCTTTCCTGTTGCTATACCTATTCCTATTCCTGCTCCAACACCTGATAATGCAGCTATAGCTGCTCCTATTACTGATAAATCCATTTTGTTTTCCTCCTTAAAATTAATGTTCGTCTGATATGATTTTGATATAAACTATTGTTAACATTGTGAAAACTAACATTTGAATTGTTCCATCAAACAAATCAAAATATGCATGTGCTACTATTGGCAAACCTATTTGAGCAAAGAAGCTCAAAGAACTTAAACCCTGATAAAATAAACTTACAAGTAAAGTAGCTGCTAACATATTACCAAATAGTCGAAGTGCCAAAGATATTGGTAATGTTACTCTTTCCAAAATGTTAAGTGGCAACATAAGTGCATATGGAGATATAAGCCCTTTTGCATATCCTCCAATACCATTTCGTTTTATTGCCGTTCCATTTATCACCAAGAATGATGTAATACCTAAGCCTAATGTAACGCTTAAGCTCTTTGTAGGGGGTTCAACTCCAATAAGGCCTAATAAATTTAATGACAATAGATATACTACTAAAGTTCCTACATATGGTAAATAAACCATGAAGCTTTCTCCCATATTACTTTTAACAAGATTCTCTACATAATTATATATAGTTTCTAAAACTACTTGTTTTTTATCTGGCACTCTTTTAAGATTTCTTGTTAAAAGGTATGCTGTTATTCCTAAAACTAAGATAACTACCCATTGAACAACAATATCTGATGTTATATTTATGGGAAAGTTTCCTATTTTAAAGGAATAATAAATTTTAGCTTCTCCCAAAACTAATCACACCCCTTTCTGTTTACACCACAACAGATTAATAATATTGAATGTGTAATAAGCCCACTAACATATGCTGTGAGTAATTTTATATTATGTATAAAAGGAAAGATACAAGCTACTACTACTAAAATCCTTAATGCTGTTGTCATAAATAAAATATCATTTTTAGTACCTATCCATTTGCATGTAGTATAAATACTTATTAAAAAGTTAATAAGCGCTATTACAACCCCAAATATATAAATCACTGCAGTTTTCTTTGAGATAAATAATCCAATGAATAAAAATATAAATAGCCCATACCTTATATCATATTTTGTGATTTTTTTCTTTAGCTTATTCATATCTTTATTCATTAAAATCTCTCCTCATCTTTGACAATCATATTATAATCTCCTCTTAACTTTTAAGTAACTTTAATTTTAGCTTAAATCAGCTTAAAATTCTTTAAAATTTAAAATTAAATTTATAATATCATCATTTTGCTTACTTAAGGTCTTTTAAATTAACAAATACTTTCTTTATAAATAATTTTTTCAAGTTTAAATCATTTTATAGAATTTTGTGACAATTAAATGATTTTATTCATCTTCTTGATAACATTTTCACTTTATTAAATATTAATCATTCTTTTTATTTTATAATTTTTTTATTATTTTTTTATTTTTTTTAGTTTTTATTTATTTTTTTCTATTTAATATTTGACATATTTTTTTAATAATTATTCATAATTTTATTAAATTTGTGTATAAAAATTTATTTTTTTATTATTCTAGAGTAAAAAAATCATTAGTTATAGCCCCTTTCATAGTAGGAGATAACTCATTTAAAGTACTTATTATCTCTTCCTTTATTTTATCATCTGCTATTGTTGGAATATAATCATTTTTATACTCTACTGACGAAATTAATGCTGGAATTATTTTATGTTGAATTTTGACGATTTCGTCATTTTCTAAATCGAATTTTGACTGTAAAATAAAAGTTCTTTTATCTGAAGGATTAAAATTTCCCCCAAAGCTGAAATTTCCCAAGCTATATGCTATTAATTTTCCTTTATAATTTTCTAATGCTCCAATAACATGAGAATGTGAACCCAAAACCATATCTGCACCATTATCTATTGAATATCTTGCTAAGCTTATTTGTGTTTCAATTGGTTCAAATGATTTTTCAAGACCCCAATGAAAATAAGGAATTATTATTTTTGCTCCATTTTCTCTTAATTCTTGAATATCTTCTCTTATAGTATCTCTTAATTCATTTGAATCTATCCATCCCTGATATCCTAAAAAACCTATTTTTATTCCTTTTATTTCTTTTAATATTTTATATCCTTCTCCACAATAATCAACATTATTTTCTGTTAATGTATTAATAGTATCTTTAAAGCCTTCTTCTCCATAATCATAAATATGATTATTAGAAACTGTTACTCCTTCTATAGATGATGATGTAAGTATATTTACATATTCCTTTGGTCCTTTAAAGTGATATACAATTCCACTTCCTTTATCAGCTTTTAAATTACTTTCAGTAAATGTTGTTTCAAGATTAACTATTGTATAATCATCATTTTCAAATATATTTTTTACATTACTCATAATACGAGAATAATCATTATTATGAATATCTAGCTCATATGTAAAACTTCCTTCATATCCAAAATTAGTATCAGTTCCTAATGTGCAATCTCCTGCAGAAGTTATCAATATTTCTTTCTTTTCTACTTCCTCGTTAACGTTTTCAGAAATATTTTGTTCTACTGTTTCACTTTCATTATTTACTAATAAAGTCTTTTCCTCTTTTTCTGTATTTAAAATTTTATGAGATATAAAAAATATAATTGATACTAAAAGTATCCCCCCTATGCTTACAATTATCCTACGTCTTCTAATAATTTTCTTTCTTCTTTCTTTCCTAGTAATCCTATTATTTTTCATTAAACATACTCCCATTATAATATTGCTTTATTAAAATAACTTTTCATACAAAAGTAGATGATATAATTTTTTAATAGAAAAAAGCAGAATAAATATATTATTTTGCTCTTCTGTCAGTAGACTCCAAGTTATTAAAAAAAGGAGCTAAAATTTAGCTCCCTCCTTTATTTAAAATTAAATTCTTTCAACTATAAGAGCAGTTCCCATTCCGCCACCTATACATAAAGTAGCAAGACCCTTCTTAGCATCTCTCTTTTCCATTTCATAAAGTAATGTTGTAAGAATTCTAGCTCCTGAAGCTCCTACAGGATGTCCAAGTGCTATAGCTCCTCCATTAACATTAACCTTTGACATATCGAATTTTAAATCCTTAGCTACTGCTAAACTTTGAGCTGCAAATGCTTCATTAGCTTCGATAAGATCTAAATCATCTACTGTTAATCCAGCTACTTCTAAAGCTTTCTTAGTTGCATGGAATGGTCCATATCCCATTATTGCTGGGTCTAATCCCTTAGAACCATAAGAAACTATCTTAGCCATTGGCTTAATTCCTAATTCTTCTGCTTTTTCAGCACTCATTACAACAAATGCTGCTGCTCCATCATTGATTCCTGAAGCATTACCAGCTGTAACTGTACCATCTTTTATAAATGCTGGTTTTAATTTTGCTAATGTTTCAGTAGTTGTTCCGAATCTTGGGAATTCATCAGTATCAAATACTTTTGGTTCTCCCTTTCTTTGAGGTATAACTACAGGAACTATTTCATCCTTAAATTTTCCAGCCTTTATAGCTGCTTCTGCTTTTTGTTGAGAAGCTGCTGCAAAAGCATCTTGTTCTTCTCTTGATAAATTCCATTCTTTAGCTATGTTTTCTGCTGTAACACCCATGTGGTAGTTGTTGAAAGCATCCCATAGTGCATCATTAATCATAGCATCTACTAGCTTTCCATCTCCCATTCTTTGGCCCCATCTAGCTTTATTTAATACATATGGTGCAGCTGACATATTTTCCATACCACCAGCTACTACTATATCAGCATCTCCTGCTTTAATCATTTGAGCTGCTAAAGCTACGCATCTTAAACCAGAACCACAAACTTTATTTATTGTCATTGCTGGAACTTCGTTTGGTAAACCAGCTTTTAAAGTTGCTTGTCTAGCTGGGTTTTGTCCAAGTCCTGCTTGAATAACATTTCCCATTACTACTTCTTCAACTTGTTCATTCTTAATTCCAGCTCTCTTTATAGCTTCCTTAATTACTATTGCTCCTAATTCTACTGCTGGAACATCCTTAAGTGATCCACCAAAAGAACCTAGTGCTGTTCTAGCTGCACTTGCAATAACTACTTCTCTCATTATAAAATACCTCCTAAATATTGACCTATATTTATCATTTTTGGCTCGTTAAATTATTAACATATCTTTATTATATCATTTATGCGTTTTTTTTCAATAGATTTTGTCAAAAAGAACCTAAAGTTATCTGTTAAATTCTTCAACATCTTTTTTACTTAAATTTAAATATTTCATTATTGCATCACATATTCTTTCAGATGCCTTTCCATCTCCATATGGATTTACTGCTTTACTCATCTTTTCATATGCTTCTTTACTATTTATTAATATATTTGCTTCATCAATTATCTTTTCTTTATTTGTTCCAACTAATTTTACAGTTCCATATTCGACTGCCTCAGGTCTTTCAGTAACATCTCTTAACACTAACACTGGTTTTCCTAAATGAGGTGCTTCTTCTTGTAATCCACCTGAGTCTGTCATTACCATAAAACATTTATTCATTAAATTATGAGTTTCCTTTGTGTCTAATGGATTTAATAAATGTATTCTTTCTTTCCCACCTAATTTTTCATGAACCATATCTTTAACAATTGGATTTAAATGAACTAAATATACAAGCTCTACATCTTTATTTTCATTTACTATTTGATTTAGTGCTTCACATATATTTGATATTCCTTCTCCCCAATTTTCTCTTCTATGTGCTGTTATCATTATTACTTTTTTATTTTTAAAATCTATTTTATTTAATTCTTCATTTTCAAAAACATAATCCTCTTCAACTGTATGTAGCATTGCATCAATTACAGTATTTCCAGTTATATAAATACTACTTTCATCTACTCCTTCTCTAAGAAGATTGTTTTTTGCTCCTTTTGTAGGTGAAAAATGAAGGTCTGCAATTGCTCCTGTAAGCTTTCTATTCATTTCTTCTGGGAAAGGAAAATATTTATCAAAAGTTCTTAAACCTGCCTCTACATGACCCACTTTAATTTGTTGATAATACGCCGCTAAAGCACTTGAAAATGTAGTCGTTGTATCTCCATGTACCAATATCATATCTGGTTTTTCTTCCTTGAATATATCTTCAAGCCCTTCTAAAATTCTATTTGTAATTCCAGTTAAACTTTGTTTTGTTTTCATAATATTTAAATCAAAATCAGGCTTTATATCAAATAATTCTAAAACCTGATCTAACATTTCTCTATGTTGTGCAGTTACACATATTTTTGACTCAATGCCTTCTCTTTTTTCTAATTCCTTTACTAAAGGAGCCATTTTTATAGCCTCTGGTCTTGTTCCAAATATCGTTATAATCTTTTTCAATGCCACTTTCCTCCTAATTAAATTAATAACCTAATTCTTTTACCATCATTATAGAATCATCTTCTTCAATCCAGCTTTTTACATATATTGTTCTATACTCATCTTTACTATCTCTTATAACAACTTTCTCTATTCCTGAGTTTATTATCATTCTTTTGCACATTGAACAAGAATTAGCATTTTGAACATATTCTTTTGTCTTTGCATCTTTTCCAACTAAATATAAAGTTGCACCTATCATATCTCTTCTTGATGCACTTATTATTGCATTTGCTTCACTATGTACACTTCTACATAACTCATAATGAGTTCCTCTTGCCACTTTTAATTCTTCTCTTATACAAATTTGTCTATCAATACAATTTTGTCTTCCTCTAGGTGCTCCTGTATAACCAGTAGAAATAATTTCATCATTTTTTACTATTATAGAACCATAATTTCTCCTTATACAGGTTCCTCTTTCTGATACAGTTTCTGCAATATCTAAATAATAATTATCTTTATCTCTCCTATTCATAATTTCCTCCAAAAAAATTACAAGATTAAATATATTATATACTTATCTTGTATTATCTCCAATATTTTTAAAAGAAAAAAGCCAGAAATTAAATTTCTGACTTTTATATTATCAATAGAACTCATTTAACTTAACTATTCTTCAAATGTTCCAAATAATCTATCACCAGCATCACCAAGTCCTGGCACTATGTATCCATTTTCGTTTAACTTTTCATCTATACTTCCTATATAAATATCTATATCTGGATGAGCTGTTTTAAGGACTTCTACTCCTTCTGGTGCTGCAATAAGACAAGCAAATCTAATCTTTTTAGCTCCTTTTTCCTTAAGCATATTTAAAGCATCAATAGCAGAGCCACCTGTTGCAAGCATTGGGTCAACTACAATTACCTCTCTTTCTCCAATATCCTTAGGAAGCTTACAAAAATACTCTACTGGCTTTAATGTTTTTTCGTCTCTATATAATCCTATATGACCAATTTTAGCTGATGGTATAATTTCAAGCATTCCATCTACCATTCCAAGCCCTGCTCTTAATATTGGAACTATTGCTGTTTTTTTACCTTTTAACATTTTACAAGTTGTTTTACATATTGGAGTTTCTATTTCAACATCTTCAAGTTCAAAGTCTTTAGTTACTTCATAAGCCATAAGCATAGCAACTTCATTTACTAACTGTTTAAAATCCTTAGTACTAGTTTCTTTTTTTCTTATTATAGAGAGTTTATGCAAAATTAATGGGTGATTAACTTCTATTACTTTTCCCATGCTTTTTACCTCCATGAGTTTTATTATTTACTATATTTTTTCTCAATTTCAGTAATTTTATTTATTCTTTTTATATGTCTATCTCCTTGGAATGAAGAACTTAAAAATGTTTTTACTATATCTACAGCAAGACCTGGTCCAACTACTCTTTCTCCCATTGTTAAAATGTTAGCATCATTGTGTTCTCTTGTTGCATGAGCACTAAATGTATCTGAACATAATGCAGCTCTTATTCCTGGAACCTTATTTGCTGCAATTCCAATTCCAATTCCTGTTCCACAAATTAATATTCCAAAATCAAATTCTTTATTTGCTACTGCTTCTGCTACTGGAAGAGCGTAATCTGGATAATCACAAGAATCTGTAGTATATGTTCCAAAATCTTTAAATTCATATCCTTCACTTTCTAAATATTTAATTATTTCCTTTTTTAAATTAATTCCACCATGGTCGCATCCTAATGCTATTTTCATAATATATAACCTCCAAACTTAAATATTAATTATATCATATCCTGCTGCCTTTTTTAGTCTATTCATAACAGCAATTCCGATACCTTTTTCTTCAAAAGCCTCAGATAAAACTATATCTACACCCATATCATCAAAGCTTCTTAAAGCCTCAAATAAATTTTGTGCTATTATAGATAAATCCTTACTGCTTCCTAATGTTATTATATCCTTACTTATATACTTTTTATTATTTTCTTCTGAAGCAAGTACTCCTACTCGCTTACCTTCTTCCATATAATTGTGTATCATTTCATTAATTTTTTCAACTACTTTTTCATTTCCTCCTAAAACTATTCTTACCTTTGCTTTTGGTGCATAATGTCTATATTTCATTCCAGGTGCTTTAGGTTTAAAATCTTTTGTTGGCTTTGATAATATAGCTTTGTCTATCTCTATTCTAGGGTCTATTTCCTTAAGCATTTCAAGAGTAATTCCTCCTGGTCTTAAAACAACTGGAGGATTTACAGTGCAGTCAACTATTGTTGATTCAACTCCAACTTTGCTTTTATTTCCCCCTAATATAAAATCTACTCTTCCATCTAAGTCTTCTATACATCTTTCTACATCTGTTGGACTTGGTCTTCCACTTATATTGGCAGATGGTGCAGCTATTGGTACTTTAGACATTTCTATTAATTTTAAAGCAATAGGCTCACTTGGCATTCTTACACCAACACTAGGAAGATTTGCACTTGTTACATTTGGAATTATATCTTTTTTATTTAAAATTATTGTAAGTGGCCCTGGCCAAAACTTTTCCATCATTACTTTTGCACATTCTGGTATATCTTTAACATATTTATCTAAGTTTTTATTTGAAACATGTATTATTAATGGATTGTCCTGTGGTCTTCCTTTAGCTTCAAATATCTTCTTTACTGCTTCTTCATTTAAAGCATTTGCTCCTAGTCCATAAACAGTTTCAGTAGGGAATGCCACAATTCCTCCATTTTTTATAACTGTTGCTGCTTTTTCTATAAGATAGCTATCTTTATTAATATCTTTGATTAACTCTATTTCAGTTTTCAAAATAATCCTTCCTTTTTTATACTAAAGTCTGTC
>JALFQD010000356.1 GCA_022785265.1 Clostridium sp.
TGAAACCCAAGTAACATTAACAGCAAAAGCGACAGGAACAGGAACATTACAATATAAGTTCTTAATACAAGATGCAAGTGGAAACTGGGGAATGTTAAGAGACTATGGAACATCAAATACAATTGTATGGAAAACAGGAAAAACAGCAACCAAGACATTATATGTAGATGTAAAAGAAAGTAATGGAAAAGTAACAAGAAAATCAATGAGTTACACAGTAAAAGAAGAAGCAAAAGCACCAGTAATAAGTAGCTTTACAGCAAGTAAACAATCACCACAAGCAAGTGAAACCCAAGTAACATTAACAGCAAAAGCGACAGGAACAGGAACATTACAATATAAGTTCTTAATACAAGATGCAAGTGGAAACTGGGGAATGTTAAGAGACTATGGAACATCAAATTCAATTGTATGGAAAACAGGAAAAACAGGAACTAAGACATTATATGTAGATGTAAAAGATAGTAATGGAAAAGTAACAAGAAAAGGAATAAGTTATACAGTAAAAAATAACTAATAAATTTCTTTGATTAAATAGTTTTTAGTAATAATAGAGGGATTGTTTTATAAAAAATACAATCACAATATATAGACTTTATACTGTATTTATATATAACAGTCCCTTTTTTACAAAATAAAAGATAATTTTAATATATCATGTTAATGGGGGGAGTTATAAATGAAAATAGCAAATAAAAAGATAATATCATTTTTACTTTTAATTTTTGTATTTTTCAATATTTTAAGTATGAGAGCGAGTACAGTATATGCTACTCAATCAAAATATGAAAATTTCAGCAAAAATTATACACTTACAGGCAATTGTGCAAATGATATAGTTGCTATAGCAAGTGCTCAAATTGGAAAAACTAAAGCACAACTTGGATATACAGAGGCATGGTGCGCAGATTTTGTTACTGATTGTGCAAGGTTGACTAATGTATCTGATAGTATAATTCCATATAATTATGCATCAAGGGGAGCATGTACTTATTTATATAATAAAATGGTAAATAGTTGTGCTTCAAAACCTGTAAGTAATAGAAAAGCAGGGGATTTTGTATTTTACTATTGTTCATCTTGTGGAAGATATGTACATGTGGGAATTGTGGCAGACGAAACATATTCTATTGAAGGAAATTATGGTGGCAAGGTAACAAAAGTTTCAAATTCTTATACAGATAGTTCTAACCATACATTAAAAAGTGGAACTGTTAAAAGAGTTTATCTTAGACCTAATTGGGACCAATCACCTAATCCTTCGATTATTATAGATAATGCTTTTCCTAAAAATATAAAGTCCTATACAATATCAGATGGACATGTTACTACTTATTCTTCAGTTGGAGGAGCCTCAGTTGGTTGGATAGATGGTTCAGCAGATTTATGTACAATAAATGAAGTTTACACAAATGGTTGGATTAAAGTAACATATCCAACAAGTAATAGAAATAAAACTGCATATTGTTATTTATCAGATTTTATTAATTCTGGAGTAAATCATTATAATACTAAAGTTTCTCAAAATACTAATGTTTATAAGAAATCTAATTTAGCTTCAAGTATTGGAACAGCATATAGTACAGATAACTTAATTGTTGTTGGAGAAAGTGGAGATAAACTTCAAATAATTTATCCAATAAGCAATGGATATAAAATGGGATGGATTAAAAAAAGCAGTGTAACAAAGCCATTTAGAATGGATGTTGATACTCCTAACAATTCCATTATAGATTGTGATGGATATGCAATAAATGGGTGGGCAATTGATGAAAGTGGAGTAAATAGAGTAACTTGTAGTATAAATGATGGGGCTGAATTTGATGCAGAAAGATATGAAAGAACAGATGTATCTAATGCATTTTCTGGATATCCAACAGGAAGAGAAGGTTTTACAGCAAGACTCCCTATAAGGAGTATGAAAAATGGTGATAATAAAGTTGTTATAAGGGTATATTGTGGTAATGGAGTAGTTAAAGATTGGGGAATGAATGTAAAGTTTAATGATAGTGAAAGTCCTGTAATTTTAGATACAAGAATAACAGAGTGCTCTGATGAAGAATTTGTATTCTCATGTTGGTTTAAGGATAATTTTGCAGTCTCAAATGTAAGAATTGCTGTATGGAGTGACGAAAAAGGTGGTCAAGATGATTTAATATGGTATGATGGGAATATTGAAGGAAATAAAACAAGTATTAGAGTAAATATAAAAGATCATAATTATGAATATGGTCCATATTGGATACATGCTTATGTATATGATGTAGCAGGAAATTATTCTGTTGGAACAGGACCACTTAATGGATTGTATTTAGATAAAAGTCCAGTTGAAGTGGTAAACAAAAATGGCAATATTTATGCAGCATTTAGAAAACCTTTAAAATGGCATGAAGCAAAAGAAATATGTGAACAAATGGGAGGTCATTTAATGACCATAACAGAAAGCTGGGAGCAAGATATAGCAAAAGATTTTTCAAATAAATATGGTAGTAATTTATATATTGGAGCAACAGATGAGGAGGAAGAAGGTAATTGGAAATGGGTAACAGGTGAAAATTTTGATTATACACAATGGGCTGTAGGGGAACCTAATAATGATGGAAATGGTGAGGATTACTTAGGATTATTTCAAAATGGACTTTGGAATGATTTTTCAGATAACTATTTTAGATATATTTTAGAAATAGATTCTGCTTTACCGATATTAGGAAAAAAAGTTTTTGGAAATAAAGAATATCTATGTTATGATTATTCAATGGCTTGGGAAGTGGCAAAAGAATATTGTAAAAATAAAGGTGGAAATTTAGCAATAATAGATTCTAAAGAAAAAAATGATGTTATTAGTGAGTTAATAAAAGATGGAACTAAGGATGCTTATTTTTTAGGTGCTTCAGATAAGGAAAATGAGGGGAATTGGAATTGGATAAATGGAGAAAATATTAATTATGCAAATTGGGGCAATACTCAACCAGATAATTATAAGAACTCAGAAGATTATTTGGAAATTAGTAAAAGAGATGGTAAGTGGAATGATTTATATTCTATGGATTCTGGTAGGGGATTTATATGTGAGAGAACTATTAATAGTATAGATATAACTCCACCAAGTAAAACAACTTATAATGTTGGAGAAAGTTTAGATTTATCAGGAATGAAAGTTGTCGCTAATTATGATAATGGTGTAAGTGAAGAAATAGAAGATTATAATATTTCAGGATATACTTCAACTGGTGGAGAAAAAACAATAACAGTATCATATGGAGAAAAAACTGCAACATTTAATGTTATAGTAAAGGCTAATCCAGTAATAATAAGTAACTTTACAACAAATAAGACATCACCACAATATGCAGGAACAGCAATAACATTAACAGCAAATGCGACAGGAACAGGAACATTACAATATAGATTTAGAATAGGAGATGAATTTGGAAATTACACAACAATAAAGGATTATTCAACATCAAATACAGTCATTTGGAATGCAAACTATGTAGGAAATAAAATTCTTTGTGTAGATGTAAAAGATGAAAATAGGCAAGTAACAACAAAGACAATGAGCTATGTAATAAATGAAAAGCCAGTAGCTCCAACAATAAGTTCGTTTATAGCAAATAAGACATCACCACAAGTAAGTGGAACAAAGGTAACATTAACAGCAAAAGCAACAGGAACAGGAACATTAAAATATAAGTTCTTAATACAAGACTCAAATGGAAATTGGGGAATGTTAAGAGATTATGGAACATCAAACACATACACATGGACAACAGGAGCAATAGGAACAAAGACATTATATGTGGATGTAAAAGATAGTAATGGAAAAGTAACAAGAAAATCAATGAGTTACACAGTAAAAGAAGAAGCAAAAGCCCCAATAATAAGTAGCTTTACAGCAAGTAAACAATCACCACAAATAAGTGGAACAAAGGTAACATTAACAGCAAAAGCAACAGGAAGTGGAACATTACAATATAAGTTCTTAATACAAGACTCAAATGGAATTTGGGGAATGTTAAGAGACTATGGAACATCAAATTCAATTGTATGGGAAACAGGAAAAACAGGAACTAAGACATTATATGTAGATGTAAAAGATAGTAATGGAAAAGTAACAAGAAAATCAATGAGTTACACAGTAAAAGCAGAAGAAAAAGCACCAGTAATAAGTAGCTTTATAGCAAGTAAACAATCACCACAAGTAAGCGGAACCCAAGTAACATTAGCAGCAACAGCAATAGGAACAGGAACATTAAAATATAAGTTTTTAATAAAAGATGCAAAAGGAAACTGGGGAATGTTAAGAGATTATGGAATAACAAATGCAATTATATGGAAAACCGGAAAGACAGGAAGCAAGACATTATATGTAGATGTAAAAGATAGTAATGGAAAAGTAACAAGAAAATCAATGACTTATGTAATTAAGTAATTTTTTTTAAAAATTAAAATTATAGACGAAAATTATTCAAAGCAAATAATATTTAGTATTTTAGCAATAATATTATTTGCTTTTTTGTTTTGTGAAATATAAATTATTACTAAAATAACAAAAATTATTTTACAACAATACATCTTTTAAATTTTTATATCAAACTATATAATTATACTATAACTTTATATAAATCGAATACAAACTTTTAATCTTAAAAGAAAAGGAGTACATATGGTATTTTATAATTATTTAAAAAAGAAAGGATATATAAGCTATAAAAAAACTCATAAGATTAGCAAAGAAAAAAGGAAAAATAGATTATGTTGATATATTTATAGAAAATTGTAATGGTTATTTTTTTAGTGATGTTTTTAAAGATGAAAATGAAAAAATATTATGCAAATGAGATAAAGTCTATAATTTTAAAACTTAATTAAGAATTTGATATTGAATTAAATGTTAAAATGTATGATAAAATTGCTATTAAAATTAATAATGAATTCTTTAGAGAAAGTGATGAAAAAATAAAATACTGGATGAGGTAAAATAATTTTTTTAATTTGACAGTCCTATAAGATATAGTACAATATAAATGTACTATTTATCAGTAGGATTATTTATGAATTTAGGAGGTGTCTATCATAGGAGAGTTTAAGAAGTTAACTAATGAAGAAATGAATTTAATGAAAATAATGTGGGAGCTTAAAAGAGAGGTTACTCCTTCAGAGTTATTATTAATAATTGAAGAAACAAGAGGGAAAAAGTGGGCAAAACAAACAATTGGAACTATATTAGGTAGGATGGTAGATAAAGGGGTTATAACTTGTAGCAAAAGGGGAAGAAACAATTATTATATCCCAACTGTAACGGTTAAGGAATATGAACAATTAGAAGCAAGAGAAGTACTAAGTAATATGTACAAAGGTTCAATAAAAAACTTTTTATCTGCATTATATTATGACAAGAAGAAAATGAGTAAGAAAGATATAGAAGAATTAAAAGAATGGTTTTCAGATAAATAGGAGAAAATTATGTTGATACTTAATCTCACAATTTCAGGAAGTATATTTTTCATAATATTTCTTTTTATATCTATCTTTACTAAAAAAATGTTTTCTGCAAAGTGGCATTTTTATGTTTGTCAGATTGGAATTCTATTTTTTATCTTTCCAATAGGTTCAATTTTAAAGCTATTTAGAAAAAATGAATATGTAATAATGAATGAAAATTATTATAGGATTTCAAATGAAATATATAAAGTAGTAAATGTGGATAAAATAAAATATTTAGTATCAATAATATGGTTTATAGGAGTTATTACATATATTATTTTAAGCATCAAAAGATATTTCAATATTAATAGTAAAATTGAGCTTTTTGATAATGAAGAAAAACAATTAAACAATATTTTAGAAAAATGTAAATTAAATAAAAAGGTAAAAAGCAATATTTTAATAAAAAGAAATTCAGAAATACAATCCCCTATACTTTCAGGAATAATAAAACCAATTATAAGGATTCCTGAATTTATTGTAGATGAAAAGGAGTTAGAATTAGCAATAGCTCATGAACTTATACATTTTAAAAGAGGGGATTTGTTTAAAAAGCTAATAGGAATTATTAGTATTTCACTTAATTGGTTTAATCCTTTGGTTTATATGATAAATAATACTATGGATAGATGGTGCGAAATTTCATGTGATGAATTAGTTGTAAGTAATAGGTCATATGATGAAAGAAAAATATATGGAAATTTATTATTAAAAACTATTGAAAATATTCATTATAAAAACAATTTCCTATGTGTTTCTTTCTGTACAGAAAAAAAGTATATAAAAAGGAGGCTTATCTTTATGTTAAAGGATAGTAAAAAAAGTGCAATAAAAGGTATTATTTCATTTGCTGTATTGGGAGGTATATTATTTAGTGCAACAACAATTAGTGGAATAACAACAAATGCAACTGAAAAAAATATTACAGAATTACAAAATGTAAATATTACAGAGAATTCAGAGGAAATTAATCAAGATGAAGAAAACTCTGAAGAAAAATCTATGGAAGATTGTGTTGCTGGTGCAAAGATAATATCAGATTCAGAAACAGGAGAAATTATTGAGTACGAAAAATGGCAAGGAAAAATTAAAGATGTACCAGAAGAAGTTGGTGAATGTTTAAATGATGAATTTGAAAAAGAACATGCAGAAGATGAATATAAATTTGTTTGGATGAATGATTAATTAACTATATAAAATAAATAGATACTTTCATTGTCTATAAAGAATAACAAAAATATTAATCCAGCGTTATAATATAAATAAGAAAATTTAGCAGGCATTTTTAAGTATGTCTGCTTTTTCTTTAGAAATTTTGAATGTTACACAATGTCCTTTTGTAAATAGAAAAATGGGATGTTTAGGTACTTCAAAATTTTTGAGAAATAAAATAAGTTTTGAATGTGACATAACTTGTTTTAGTAAAAGATGTTTGGAATGGAAAAATGTAATTATGTAGTATAATGATAGTGTAAGCTAAAGATTTTATAACTAATATAATTAAGTACTGGAATGAATGGACAGAAGATTATAAGAATTTTAAAGTTAATAAAGAATTCATTTGGTATAATATAATCAAAGATAAAATAGAAGAAACCTATAAGCTATAAATACTAAGTTTAATAAATTAGAATTTTTAGGGATGATAAATCAAAATTTTTATTTTGTGAATGGAGGAAAAATTATGAATGGAGAAATAGAACAAATGAGTAATATTATCATAAGCACAAGAAAAGCCATCCATAATAAAGAAAAGATACAATACAGCTTAGATAAATATATAGCATCAATAAAATTTATATTTCTTTCAAGAGGAAAATTTATTAAAAAGACTAAAATAGCAAATTCTGTTAGTGATTGGTTTGATATATGTAAAAAACAAGGATTAGAAGATATTAAATTTATTATTCCTATATCTGTAAAAGATAGATATATATTAGGTTTTTCAAACACTTCTCAAGATTCGATGGTTTGCTTTTGGAATGACAAATCCAGTACTTATTTTACTAGCAGATGGAAATATGATAGTGATAATCAAGGATGGAAAGTTGTATATGAAGAGCATGAATGGAAAGATGCACCAAGAAGGAAAACATCTTTTGTTAATCGTACAGAAGAATTTAAGCAAGTATTATTAGACATAGAAACACTCGCAAATAGAATAGATTTTGAGAATTTTGCCAAGATTTTTCATAGAGCATATGAATCATTATGTGGTTATTCATATGAATATAATAACAATTTGAAAGTAAATCTTCCCGATGCGTTTAGAGGCATATATTTGGCAATAATGGAGGCAGATGTATTTGGTGCAATGGGCTCATGGAATGACTCTCCACCTTATTACGCACATGAAAAAGGATTAGATAAAGAGTATGATGAATTATCAAATAAATTACTTGAACAATTACGATATAATTTAATGTATGTTGTTAATGAATGTTGGAATTAAGAAATTGTTTTTTTCTTTGTGCAAAAGTCTTGACAAATTCCAGTATGGAAATGGGAAGATAAAGAACCAGATGAAAGTTGTGATTTGTTAGTAGAATTCGATGCAGACCTGATGCTTATAGTAATATTATGGAAATTTAAGGAAATATAGTTTTACTTATATGGTTGCAAAATTCATGCGTTTGTCCTGAAAAGAAGAAACCTTAATATTGACATTATAAAGAAAAAATACTATAATGAACGTTGTTCATCAAAGAGAGGGTGGTTATGTTGAATACAGGTATTACATCAAAAGAAGCTATCTTGCAGGTGTGTCGTGATATCGTTGCTTCTAAAGGGCTAGCTGCAGTGAATATGCGCTCTGTTGCTGATAAATCTCAAATTGCCCTTGGAACATTATATAACTATTATGACAATAAAGATGAGTTGCTGCTTGCAACAGTGGAAGAAATATGGAAAGATATTTTTCATATGGATCACAGATATCCAGCAGAACTGTCTTTTCCAAAATATGTAGAGTATATTTTTGAATGTGTTCAAAAGGGGGCAGAAAACTATCCTGATTTCTTCTCCGCACATTCTATCTG
>JALFQD010000378.1 GCA_022785265.1 Clostridium sp.
GGTATTGTTCAATTTTTATAAAGTTAATATGGATACATTTAAAAGTTCTGCAAATTCTTTAGGTTTATAATTTTTTCTCAAATATAATCACCTCAGATATATTATATCATATTTGATTATATTTGAGTATGTTTTTGATAATTATATAAATCCTCCTTTTTTAGTAAACTTGTGAGAAAATAATATCTCTTCAATACTCTTTATTCTTTCAGATCTTATCAAGTATTCCTTAACTTTAAATTTACAAAATATATCTTCATCTCTTTTATAAAAGTTTAAAATTATTGAACTTTTTTCTGCTAAAATATTTTTAACATCATCATTTATTATTAATTCTCCTATAGAAGAGAGTAGCTTCACAAAATTTTCTATATGCTCTTCTTTAATGTATGTAAAGGATTTTCCCTTTAAGTTATTATAAATAGGAAAATAATATTTACACTGATTCATAGGAGGAGTATATATTTTTCTATCATATATAAATACTGTTCCATTATCATCTAAAGCCTTTGCACTATTTTTTAAGGTTTGAAGCTTTATTTTATTATTGTCAATTTTTAAGGTAAATTTTAATGGAAGCTTTTTATATGTATCTTGTCCATCATATTCTATAGAATCAATCTTTAAATGAATAGGAATTTCTTTAAACTTTAATAAAAATCCCCTTAAATCATTTTTATTAATTATAAAATTAATTTTCCTTAATCTTTTTAAAAGTTCCATTTCCTCTTTGCTATAATCTGTATTTTTTAAAGAGTAAGCTCCTTTTTCAGAAAAAACATTAAATTCTAGTTCTGAAACATTTGATATTTTTATCCTATTAAGCTTTTTTAAATATAAAAATATATTAAAATTATCACTATTATCAAAGCTCTTTTCAAGCATAAGTTCTATTTTTGCTTTTTCACTTTTAGAAGCATATTCATTAATTTTTAAATTCTTTGTTAGCTTTAAAACTGTAGCTACTATATGCATACATGAAAAATTTCCTCCAGAAAGTCTTGCTTCTTTGTTTATTTCACAATTACACTTTAACTGAATCTTACCATTTTTATTCAATCTTATATAAGTACTTATAAGACTTATTCCTTCTTGCACAACACCATATATTATAGTGTCTCCATTTAACTCTCTTATATCTATGCTTTTTACACTATTTTTTTCAAAAAGCTTTTCTCCATTTCTATAACTTAATGATGTTTTATTTTTAAGAACTGTATTATCCAGCAATTTTATATCCAAAAAATCACCTCCCAATAAGATACATATAGACTGACACTTCTAAATGTCAGTCTATTACCACTATAGCTATATTGCAAATATTAACAACTAAAAAATATCTTCAATTACTCCACCTAAATCAAAATTAAATTTTTCTAATAAATAAATTGGAATAGTATATATTTTTTCATCAATACCACCATAAGTATTACCTTTTGCATAAATTGCATAATCTATTTTTTTCTTTTTTAATGCTGTTGTTATTGTTTTTCCTGAGTTTTTGCCTGACTTTACTTCTATTCCATATATACATTCATCTATAGGACTTCTTAATATAAAATCAAGCTCTCCATTTCCTAACGTTCCAAAGTTTGGTTTAGCTATGAATTTATTATTTAATAAATTAAATACATAATTTTCATAAAGAATCCCTTTTCTTGTTGCTCTATCTGCTCCAACTCGAAGAAGAAGATAATTTAAAATTCCATTATCTGATAAATAGCATCTTTGATTTTCTGAAACTGAAAGTAAATCACATTCTACTGCTTTTCCACAATAACTAAACATCTTTGAAGTTAATAGCCAAGATAATACTCTTGTACATACTCTTTTATTTATTGATGTATCACCATTTTTGCTAAATTCTTTATACAAGTATTCATTTAATGCTACTCCACCAAGACCTTTCTTTTCCTTTAGTAACATTCTACATATTTCAGATAATGTTTGACTAAATATAAGCTTGTTATCTATTTCTGAAAAATAGCTTGATGATTCCTTACAATAAATATCAATTATTTCTCCTAACAATGAATAACACTTTTGAACATTTTTTGTAGTAAGATATTCTTCCACAATTGCAGGGAATCCACCTATATAAAGATAACTTTTAAATAAATTTTCTATTCTTTCATAATCCTCCTTTGAAGACTTTCCATACAAATCTAATTTTTTATATTCATCAAAACTTCCTTGACTCTCTAAAAATTCTTCAAAAGAAAGAGGCGTGATTTCTAAAGTTTCATAGTCTCCTGCTGAATACCAAAATTCTTTTTCAAGAACCGTTCTTCCTAAATAACTCCCAGTAACTATAACATAACAATTTAAATCTCTTGCAAAATTTCTTATCTTGTTAAATATTTTTGATGATTCTTGAATTTCATCAATTATTATTATGCTATCCTTAGAATTTACAAATTTCTTAGAATATCTTTTAAATAATTCTTCTACACAGTTATAGGACTTATCAATTGTATCTATTTTTCCTTCCTTTATGTTTTTTTGGATATCATCATAACATGATAATAATCTCAATCCACTATCTTCTAATAAATTTATATAAATAACATTTTCAAAATTTTCATATGCAAATTTCTTTGATAAATAAGTTTTTCCAACCTGCCTTGCACCCTCTACTAAAAGAACCTTTTTAGATTTTTCATTTTTCCATTCTAAAAATTTTGAATAAATACTCCTTTTTAGATACATTTTTTCCTCCTACAACTTAAATTTATTATATATTATTTTAACATCAACTATATCTTAATTGTTAAC
>JALFQD010000014.1 GCA_022785265.1 Clostridium sp.
AAAATCATATAAAAAGATTGAAGAGGGAGTAGCTGCTGCTTTAAATGGAATAAAGGGTGAAGTTTTAACAATTTCTAATATAAGAGGATATAAATCTCCTCTTCAAATGACTCTTTTAGATTCTAGAATGGATGAAGAATCATTAAATGCAATGCTTTTTGCTATGAAGGAAAGTTTACCTGTATTTAGACAATATTTAAGAAAAAAAGCAGAACTTTTAGGACATAAAAATGGTCTTCCTTTTTATGATTTATACGCACCTATAGTTGATTGTGATATGAAATTTTCCTATGAAGAAGCAGGAGATTTTGTTGAAAAAAACTTTAGAAGTTTTAGTGAAAGTTTAGGAAACTATGCAAGAAAAGCTATTGATAATAGATGGATAGATGTTATGCCTAAAGAAGGCAAAGTAGGTGGAGCATTTTGTGAAAATATTCATTCTATAGGTGAAAGTAGATTCCTATTAAACTTTGGAGGAAGCTTTAGTGATGTAGTTACTATGGCTCATGAATTAGGGCATGGTTTTCATGGAGAATGTTTAAAAAATGAAAAAATATTAAATTTTGATTATCCAATGCCAATAGCAGAGACAGCCTCAACATTCTGCGAAACAATAATAAAAAATGCTGCAATAAAAAATGCAAATAAAAAAGAAGCTTTAGCAATACTAGAAACTGAAATATGTGATGATACTCAAGTTATAGTTGATATATATTCAAGATTTTTATTTGAAAAAAACTTATTTGAAAAGAGAAAAGAAAGTGCATTATCAGTAGAAGAAATTAAAAATCTTATGATTGATGCACAAAAAGAAGCTTATGGTGATGGCTTAGACCAAAACTTTTTACACCCTTATATGTGGCTTTGGAAACCTCATTATTATGATGCTGATTATAATTTTTATAATTATCCATATGCCTTTGGATTATTATTTTCAAAAGGATTATATGCAGAATACTTAAAAAGAGGACATTCTTTTGTAAAAGACTATGAAAAACTTCTTTCTATAACAGGAAAAAATAAATTAGAAGATGTAGCTAAGGTTATGGGAATAGATATTCATAATGTGGAATTTTGGAGAAGCTCATTAAAGCTTATAGAAAATAATATAGAAAAGTTTATAAGATTAGCTTAAATAATATGTTTAATTATAAAGTGTGAATTATTACTTTATGTTAACTTGGAACTTGTTAATTAAAAACAAAGTAATAATTCACATTTTTCATATATAAAATGTATTAAATATTTAATATTTGGAGATTATATATATGAAAAAGGAATAAAAAATATCTATTTTAATAATTTAATTCACAAGTTAAATGTAAAATGATATTATAGATTATAGGAGGAGATGGAAGTGAGTAGTGTAGTAAGAATTCAAGAAATTGAAGTTGAAAACTTTAAAAATGTATTAAATGGAGTAATAACATTTGAAAGTTATAAAAAAAAGGATTTTTTTCAAGATTCACATAACTCTGATATAGTTGGTTTATATGGGCAAAATGGTTCTGGAAAAACAAGTTTAGTTGAAGCAATTGATATTTTAAAATCAGTTTTGTTAGGGCAAAAGCTTAGTAATAACATAAAAAATTTAATATCATATGATAAGAAATATTGTGGATTAAAATTTACCTTTTTAATTAAGATAGATAAAAATAAGTATATTGTTAAATATGGTTTTAAATTAACATATAATGCAGAAGAAGATAAAATTGAAGTTTTAGAAGAAACTTTAAAATATTCTGAAATAGATGTTGCTAATAAAAAAATATTATCAACAAAAAGTATTATTGAATTTAATATGAATGACAAAACTATATTTAAACCTCTTAAAAACTATAATCTAATTGTGAATAATAATAGTATAAATAAAACAGAGTTAATTGTTGCTAAAGAGTTAGCAAAGGAAAACAGTACATCTTTTATTTTTAGTAAAAGATGTATTAAATTATTTAAAGAAAGCTTTGAAAATGAGAATAAAGTATTTATTGATATAATTAATTCTTTATGTAATTTTGGTTTAAAATCTTTTGTAATAAAAAATAATTATTTAGGACATATTGATTTAGGAACTATAATGCCCTTTTCTTTCTTGGTAAAAAGTGAGAAAGGGGTTGCACAAGGAACAATAGCTTTTTCTTTATTTGAAACTAATAGGGTTCCGATAAATATATTTAATATTTTAGATAAAATTATTATACAAATAAATACAGTTTTAAGCTCATTGATACCAGGTCTTACTATAGAAACTAAAGAAATTAATGAAGAACTTATGGAAAATGGGAATGTAGGAAAAGTATTTGAATTGCTTTCAGTAAGAGAAAATATAAAAATACCATTAAAATATGAGTCAGATGGTATAAAAAAGATAATTTCTATTTTAAGTGCACTTATAGCAATGTATAATAATGAAAAAATATGTGTTGTAATAGATGAAATGGATTCAGGTATTTTTGAATTCTTACTTGGAGAGCTTTTAGGAGTATTGAAAGAAAAGGCTAAAGGGCAATTGATATTTACATCTCATAATCTTAGAGCATTAGAAGTTTTAGATAAAAATGATATAATTTTTACTACAACTAATCCTAATAATAGATATATTAAGATGAAAAATGTTAAGAAGACAAATAATTTAAGGGATTTCTATTTGCGTGAAATATTCTTAGGAGACCAAAATGAACCAATATATAACAAAACTAAAAGTTATGCTATAAGTAGGGCTTTTAGGAAAGCAGGAAATTATGAGCAAAAGTAAGGTAATTGTATTTATAGTAGAAGGATTTTCTGATAAAGAAGCACTTAATGGTATTCTCTCTGAATTATATGAGAATAAAAAAATTATCTTTTCTATTGTAGATGGGGATATAACAACAAAAAATTCTACTAAACCAGAAAATATTCGTGAAAAAATAGGTGAATGTATAAAAATTGCAATGCAAAAGGATAAATTTTTAAAAACTGATATTGATATGGTTATACATCTTGTAGATACAGATGGAGTTTACATTCCTAATGAAAATATTATAGAAAATAAAAGTATAAATATAAGATATAATGAAAAAAATATAGAAACTAATAATGTTAAAAATATACAGAATAGAAATGAGAAGAAAAGAAGTATACTAAATATTTTAAGTGCTATGTCATCAATATATAAAGGAAAAAATAGTGTACCTTATTATATGTTTTACATGTCTTGTAACTTAGAACATGTATTACATAATATACAAAATGCAGTGGATGATGAAAAAGTTAATTTAGCAGAAAGTTTAGAAGATGAGTATATTAATACTCCAGAAAAATTTGTAGAATTCATCAGTAATAGTAGTTTTACAGTTAAAGGTAATTATAAGGAAACATGGGAATTTATAAAAGAAGGCCTAAATTCATTGAATAGATATAGTAACTTTCATTTGTTTTTTTCAATATCTAATGATATATCTTAATCTTTTTTTATGTTTTAGGGTATATATTTGCATTAACATAATAATTCTATATTATAACTAAATTATGCAAGAAAACATAAAGAAATTTAGTTATAATAAATTTAATGAAAATGTTTAGAAAATGTAAATATTTTAATGTATTATATGAATTATAATGTTAAGCAAGGTGGGATTAAAAAAATGAATGAAATTTATAAATATGGAAGAAGTTTTTGGAGAACAATTGAAGAGGGAAATGAGCTTTCGTGGATGATAGGTAATGGAATAGGAGGATATGCAGACCACACAGTATCTGGTGGAGGGGCAATGTGTTTTCATGGATATTTAATTGCCTCTTTAAATCCTCCAGTTAATAGACAACTTATATTTACAAGAACTCAAGAAATTATAGAGGTTCAAGGAAGAGAATATGATTTAACATCTCAGCAGTATATAGGTGTGTCAAAGGATGGACAAAGGTATTTAGAAAAGTTTACTTTTGATTCTGTTCCAGAATATACTTACAGAGTTGAGGATATATATTTAAAGAAAACTATTGCTGTTGAATATGGTCATAATACTGCTGTTGTATGTTATGAAATAGAAAATGGAAGCGAAGCATGTAAGTTAAGAGTTGTACCACTATTTAATTATAGAGGATATGCAGATGTTAGTGAAAAGGGAGATTTAAACTTCAAAACAATAGTAAATGATAAGGAGTTAAGCTTGATTCCAGAGAAGAATAAGGATATAACTATAGATTTTTATACCTCTGATGGTGTTTATTATGATAGAGGATTAATACCTACAAGTATGGCAACTCCAAATTACTTAATTGAAGAAAATCATTTTTATATGATAGACCATAGAACAGGCTTTTTAGGAGTGGACAATCATTATACACCATATGAAGTACAACTTGAGTTAGAGCCTTATGAAAAGAAAAAGTTCTATGTTAAATGTACAATAGAAAAGCTTAATGATAAATCAGGCTTTGAAATAGTAAGAGAGTATAAAGAAAGAGCAGAAGGTTTAGTAAAAAAAGCTAATCTTAATGATTCCCTTGCAGATAATTTAGTAAAAGCTGCAGACCATTTTATAGTTAATAGAGAAAGTACAGGATTAAAAACAATTCTTGCAGGTTTCCCATGGTTTACAGATTGGGGAAGAGATACAATGATAGCTTTTGAAGGATTAACTTTAGTTACTAAAAGGTTTGATGATGCAAGAGAAATATTAGAATCCTTTGCTAAGTATATTAAAAATGGATTAGTGCCTAATGTATTTCCAGATGCTAATACCGAGCCAATGTATAATACTGTTGATGCCTCTTTGTGGTATTTTCAAGCTACATATCAATATTTAAATTATACAGGTGATAAGGAAGATTATGATTTTATTAAAGAAAAAATATATCCTAAATTAAAAGAAATATTTAAGGCATATTCAACAAAAACAGATTTCTCAATAGGAATGGATGAAGATGGTTTAATATTTGCTGGTGATGGATTAGACCAAGTAACATGGATGGATGTAAGAGTTGGTGACTTAGTTGTTACTCCGAGACATGGAAAGCCAGTAGAAATAAACGCACTTTGGTATAATGCATTAAAGATAATGGAAAAGCTATCTAAGTATTATGGAGAAGATTATGAAGTTTATAGAAAGCTTTCTGTAAAGGTAAAGGAATCTTTTGAAAGAAAGTTTTGGAATGAAAAAAACCAATGTCTTTATGATGTTGTAGATGAAAATGATGATAAAATAAGACCAAATCAAATATGGGCTGTATCATTACCTTTTGCTATATTAGATAAAGAAAAAGAAAAGAAAATTGTAGATACTGTTTATAAGCATTTATATTCAACTTATGGACTTCGTTCACTTTCATTTATGGATAAGGACTTTAAAAAGCAATATATAGGAAAGCTTATAGATAGAGATAAAGCTTATCATATGGGAACTACATGGGCTTTCTTGATAGGAGGATTTATTACTGCATATTGTAAGGTTAATAATTACTCTAAAGAAGCAATAACAAGAGCTAAGGAAATGTGTGATGTATTCCAAGATACAATGAGAGATGGCTGTATTAATGGAATTGCAGAAATATTTGATGGAGAAACTCCAATAACAGGAAGAGGATGTTATACTCAAGCTTGGAGTGTTGCAGAGGTTTTAAGAGCTTATGCTAATGATGTTATGCCTTATTTAGGAGACAATTAAGGGGATGATTTTTTGAAAAAGAATTGGGACTTGTTTCTTGGAATTGCATTAATAATTTATATTATACTTCTTAGTATAATGAGTGGAACTAAATTCGCATTTAGTGAAGGAATTTTATTTATTGCAGCACTTTTTATAATTTATCATTTTATCAAAGATAAATTAAAGAAAAAGAAAACCCTATTTAAAACATTAAAAGTAATAATTTCTTTAGGGATAATAGGTATTATTAGTATTGAAGGATTTATAATAGCATATCCAAAGAAAAATAAGGATAATTCAGATTATATATTAATACTTGGAGCTGGTCTTATTAATGGAAAAAATCCAAGTTTAGTATTAAAGGGAAGATTAGATGCAGCATTAGAAAGTATCAATGATTATGGAAATACTTCATATATAGTAGTTTCTGGTGGTCAGGGAAATGATGAGAGAATATCAGAAGCAGAAGCTATGAAAAACTATTTAGTAAATCATGGAGTAGAAGAAGAAAGAATAATAATGGAAGATAAATCTACAAGCACTAATGAAAATTTTAAGTTTTCAAAAGAAAAGATAGAAGAGCATAGCAAAAAAGATATTGATGAATTAAACATAAAAATAATAAC
>JALFQD010000088.1 GCA_022785265.1 Clostridium sp.
CTTTGTGATTTGATAAATGCTTTATTTGTAGAGGTAAATCCAATTCCAGTAAAAACTGCATTAAGACTTATGGGCTATAATGTAGGAAAGCTAAGAATGCCATTAAGTGAGATGACAGAAGGAAATCTAGAAACATTAAAATCTGCATTAAAGAAGCATAATTTATTATAAAAGAGTATGTCTTTAATCCTCATAGGAACTTTTTTAGTTCTTGTGAGGATTTTTTTTATTCTATGAGGAAATTATATATTTTGAAAACTGTGGATAACTTGCTAAGTTAATGATAAAGCTTAATAAAAGAAACAAGTTTAAGAATTTCCTTTCATTTTGTTAGAAAGTATTAATTATTACTTTGCGTTGACTTGGAGCCTGTCGACGGAAAAAGCAAAGTAATAATTAATACTTTTTTATTGACAAAGAGTATATATTAGAATATACTGTATATAAACAGTATATACAGTTAAGGGTGATAATTTGGAAATAATAATAAGTAATTCAGATAAAAGACCTATTTATGAACAAATAACAAGTCAAATAAAAAATATGATAATTAATGGAACTTTACAAGAGGGATATGCTCTTCCAAGTATAAGACTTTTAGCTAAGGAATTAAGGATAAGTGTTATAACTACTAAAAGAGCATATGAAGATTTAGAAAGAGATGGATTTATAGAAACGGTTCAAGGAAAAGGAAGCTTTGTAGCTAGTAAAAATACAGAGTTTTTAAAAGAAGAAAATTTACGTTTAGCAGAACAATATCTTCAAAAAGCAGTTGAAATTGCAAAATCAAGTGGCATAGAGTATGAAGAGCTTAAAGATATTTTAAATATTTTATATAGGAGTGAATAATATGGAAAATGCAATAGTTGTGAAAAATTTAAGAAAGAATTACAAGGATTTTCAACTTAAAGATATTTCATTTTCAGTTCCTAAAGGATGTATTATGGGTTTTGTAGGTGAAAATGGAGCTGGAAAAACTACAACATTAAAAGGAATACTTAATTTAATTAATAGAGATGGAGGAAGTGTAGAAATCTTTGGTATGGATAATATTAAAGATGAGAAGAAAATAAAGGAAGATATAGGAGTAGTATTTGATGAATGTTGTTTTTATGATAGTTTAAATCCTAAAGAAAGTTCAAAGATAATGAAAAGGATTTACAAAAATTGGGATGGAAAAATTTTTAATGATTATTTAAAAAAATTTCAAATTCCAGATAAAAAAATAATAAAAGAATTTTCTAAAGGTATGAAAATGAAACTTTCAATTGCAATAGCTCTTTCACATAAACCTAAATTATTAATTATGGATGAGGCAACAAGTGGATTAGACCCAATAGTAAGAGAAGAAATATTAGATATATTTTTAGATTTTATTCAAGATGAGGAACATTCAATATTAATGTCAACTCATATAACAGGGGATTTAGATAAGATAGCAGATTATATAACCTTTATAAATAATGGTGAAATTATATTTTCAAAAAGTAAAGATGAATTAAGTTATAATATGGGAATTATAAAATGTGGAAAAAAAGAATTTGAAAATATAGATAAAGATTTTATAGTATCATATAGAAAAAATAATTTTGGTTATGAAATTCTTACTAATAAAAAAGAAATGTTTATTGATAAATATCAAGATATTGTTGTTGATAAAGCTTCAATAGAAGATATTATGTTGTTTTATATAAGAGGTGAAAGAAAATGAGTGGATTAATTTTAAAAGATTTATTAAATATGAAAAAGCAACTTAAAATTATAGCAGTGCTATTAGTAGTATATGGAATTGTATTTATACCTAAAGGAAATGGAGAGTTTATAAGTGGTGTAGTTATTATGCTAGCTGTTATGATTAATTTTAATTTATTTGCTTTTGATGAAACTTCAAAATGGGATAGATATGCCCTTACAACACCTCTTTCCTATAAAGAAATAGTGTTAAGTAGATATTGTACATCCTTATTATTTTTAATAGCTTCTGGAATTCTTTCATTTATTGCAGAATTAATTACAAAAAATTTAAATGGTGAAGTTAATATGAAAGAGATGTTATTAACTATAGGCATAATAATGTCAATAGGTCTTATTATAATAAGTATAACAACTCCTATTATATATAAAGTTGGAGTTGAAAAAAGTCGTATATTAGTTATGATAATATTTATTATTCCATTTATTATTATAGTTGGTGGAGAAAAACTTATTAAAAAGCTTAATATAACAATGCCTAGTGAAGAGGTCATAAAAAACATTATAAATATTGGACAATATATTTGGCCTTTA
>JALFQD010000094.1 GCA_022785265.1 Clostridium sp.
CTTTCTCTAGAATCTCAATATCAGCAGTATTACCAGTTCCTTTACCTGCCTCGCCAGTCAAAGAAATACGATATTTATTGCTCTCAAAAATATTAGGAGCAATATAAGAAGTATTAAAAATTCGACTTAGAGTATCTCCGATTACAATTTCCAGCAACTTGCCGCACTGCAAGCCCTTAGAAACATCATATTGATTTTTATAATAGTCCATAACAGGCATACTCTTATTAAGAATGTTAATAATAGGAGAGGAAAATACTTTCCAATCACTATACTTTCCAAGATTATTCTTGAAATACTCCTCAAGAATCTTAATTTCCTTCTTGGTGAGTATCAGGCTATTGTTTTCGTAAAAGTTAGCAATCATTTAAGTCTCTCCTTTAAATTTTATATAAATATTATAACATATTTTTTTATAAAAATCAAAAAATGCCGTTTCCCGTCTAAAAGATCGGTTAAACGGGAAACGGCATTTTCATTACAGAATAGTAAATCTGAAAGGATCGAAGAAGAAACTACCAGTATCAGTAAATGTCATATGGAAACTACCATAATCCTTTACAAACTGATCACGGAGTTCACAATAATGCTTTTCAGCTTCTTTAATAGCCTTGTATGCATCGTTAACCTCTTCGGCTCGCTGCTTACGTTCAGCCTTCAAAGCCTTCTCCTTAGCTTCCTTTTCAGCAAGCTCTTTGTTGAACTTACTTTCAGCCTGCTTACAGGCATCTTCACTTTCATAAAAATCCTTTGTTAGTTCTGAATAAAATTTCATTTTAAAGCCTCCTAATGCTTTTATCCAGCAGAAACTTTCTTTTCTACTGGATTCATAAAATATTTTCAAGTTAAGCCTAACTTTGTAGATTGATATCTACGTGGTGCGGTTGGAGGGACTTGAACCCTCGGCCAATAGCTTAAAAGGCTACTGCTCTACCACTGAGCTACAACCGCATAAAACAAGACGCTCTTCTTTTTAAATTTCATTACCAACATAAAAGATCAATTGCTGGATGCGTCTTTAATAGTTATTTATAATTTATCTACTCTCTTAATTTTTTAGTTTTTTCAAACAATCCTCCAAAGAGAGCAAATCGTCTATTTTCTAATATAATTTTCATATAAACGGCTTTAAATTCTAGAGCCAAGCCATTTATATTACTTATTATATCATACTCATAGACCTACAAGCATTTGATTTTACATCAATCCTTTTTAGTAGAAACTTAAAGTAAGTTAATAGCACTGGAAACCCAGTAAAAAGAATTTGCTGTATGGCTCTATGCAGTTAATTAATCAGGCATCGCGATTTATCATAGACCGAATTAATAACTATGGAGCAAGATACCAGATTCGAACTGGCCCCGCCGGTTTGGAAGACCGGAATGCTAGCCGCTAACACCAATCCTGCGTAAGCATTTTCTTTATATTGTTGAAAATGCTAAACAATCAATAAAGAGAATAAGAATTGAAAAAAATTTTGTACGTTTTATATATTTATTATATATTAAATTTTTAAAAATGTCAAATTTTCTTATTTCCTAATGTAATATCGCATATAATCTTGATATGCTTTTTCACGAGTAGGAAATTCATAACTTAAATAAGGATATACTTGCCAACGATACCAACGTGAAATTTCATTTTTATAAAAAGTTTCAAAATCACCTTCTATGGTATAATAATCGCAAATATCATAAGAACAAAAAAGTTTTTTATACTCTTTGTAATTATAAATTTCTTCAGAATTTTTTAATTTTTGACGAACTTTTTTATTTGCGTATTTTTTATATCCGCGATCTTTGCGATCGCCACTATAAGGTGTCTTTTTTCTGCTTCTACTCATTCTTTTAACCTCCTTTAAAAGATGTTAAAAGACAGCCATTCGAGAACCCATTGGACTCACTCCTTTTAGATTAACTTAAATAATAATATGGTAGCTATTATTATTTAATGGTGCGGGAGAGGGGATTTGAACCCCCAAGTTTGATGTGATCGCGCCGGCGGATTTTAAGTCCGATGCCTGTGCCATTCGGCTACCCCCGCAGATATCAGCTTTAATGTCAGCCAACAACTTCCTCTTCAAGTTCCAGCCAGAATTACTGACGCTCAGTCCGTCTATTTTTTCTCTCGCGGACTTTAGATAATATTTACAAGACCTCAAATAACACCCTTGAAATTTGGTAAAATTTTATTCTTATATTTGCTGATAAGGTCTTTCTTCATTTTATATAAATATTATATAATATTTTTTATAAAATGTCAAATTTTCTTTTGTTTGGTATAAATATACCTTTTTAAAAATTTACAACCACCGCAACCATTTTTATTTTTACAACGATAACAATTATCAGTGTCAAAATAAAAATACCAAGGTGGTTGTGGTCGCATTTTTCTTCTTTTCTTTTTCATTTTCTATATATATTATATATTAAATTTTTAAAAATGTCAAAAAATTGAGGAAATTGGTGTAAAGTATTTTTACTTTACACGCCCGCGTCCTCACAGCTCATGTCCATCTTATTGAATTTACGCAAATCCGCGATCTTCCAATTATAAGTAGGAGAATACCACGCTTTTTTGCGTCTTCTTCCTCTATTCTTACTCTTGGTTGAGCACATAGGACATGAACAATGGATTTTATTTTTTGAATATTGATGTAAATTATCATAATAAGGATGAGTAAGATAACCATACACTTCTTTGGTGATTCTGCGCTTTCTCAATGCTTTTCTTTTGGAAACATCACGATTATAAGCGCGAGAATTAGATTTCATATAATATCCTCCTTATTAAATTAGTTGGCGCGGTCGGTAGGACTCGAACCTACAATCGACGCTATGAACGCCGACACTCGCTTTCCAGGCGAGCCGACTACCAATTATCGCACGACCGCATATGGCGGTAGGGGTGGGATTCGAACCCACGGGCCGGTTCAAAGCCGGCACACAAGATTTCAAGTCTAGGCCGTTATGTCCACTTCGGCACCCTACCATATAAAGGAGAAGAAAATCTTCTCCTTATTTATTACATCTCCTTAAGGAGACAATTTACTTCATTCTCGGCAAAAGACTTATCACGAGAAGCATCGTTGAAATAATTCACCATCTTGTCATAATGAGCCTGAGCTTGATCAAGAAGAGCCTGAGCTTCCTTCATCTTATACTCAGCACGCTTCATACGCTTCGCGGAAACCTTGGCATTACAACGCGCGGCCGCAAGCTTCTTGCCATTTTCAATATTAAAGCTATCACGAGGATCACACTTAGCATAGCCCTTGACTGTCCGACCAGCATACGTAGAAACCGCGCTCACAGTCTTCTTACCTTTGGGATCATTGTACTCATAAAACTTATACTTGTCCAGAGAATAATTCATAATTTTACACCTTTTACACATTTATTTTAATCTTTTTGATTAATGGAGCTGGAGACAGGAATCGAACCCGCGACATCTTCATTACAAGTGAAGCGCTCTACCTGCTGAGCTACTCCAGCATATCGGCACTAACGCAGTTCCCGCGTTCTTTCTCCCAATCTCTTTAACTTATCAATTAAAGAGTTCGTTGCCGAAAGAAAAAGTATAAGAAAAAAAATTTTTGAAATCTTTCTCTCTCAACTTTCTATATATATTATATATTATTTTTTTAAAAATGTCAAAAAATTTTTAAAAGTAGTTTATTGAGGAAATTGTTGAAATATTTTTATAATTGATTTTCTATGGTCTTTTGGACCAATTATCCGCAATTATTAAATCTTGTGTTTTATCATCATATCCAATTATTGTAATTGTATGATTAGAATATTTTTCACATTTCCAAAAAGATAGAATAACAGGTTTATTCATGTCAATTAAATTTTTAATTGTAGTAAAATTATATCCAAATTCTTTTAAATAATTTGAATGAGTTTGACATTTTTGTTTAGAAAAATATTCTAAAGATTTATTAAAAATATTTTTAATAAGTAAAGGATTAGTTCCTCGCTTATCATTATAACAATATTTTTTCCCAATAGATTCAACTATATTATAGATTTCTTTTTCAGAAGGGTTTCTGAAACGAGTATAACAAATAGATGTTATACTCGTTAAAGAACAATTACGCTTATCCCCAAAATCTTCTTGATCTAAAAAGAAAAAAATTTTAATGCGATGTTCCATAATAGATCTACTCCTTATAAACTTCCTATTTTTATCCAAGATGTAGTTGCTATTGGGCCGGCTGTAAAAGTACCCGTTCCAGCATTAGTATAAAACACATTATTAACTGCATCATATAATCCTAAAGTTCCTGATGTGTTTTTACATGGAACGAAATTACGTATTAAATTGTTATTATTTAAAATTTTACAAGAATAAAGTTTACCACTTTGACCTGTATATGGAGACCAAGTATTATTTGTGTCTCCAAGTTTAAATAAACCAAGTTTTACATTTGTTCCATTATAAGAAGTGCTCCAATCTGTTGAACTAACCTATTGGTCATCGACAAAGATTGTTTCAATTTTATTTATATATTTAATATCTATTTTGCTTTTTTTATTATTTCCTATTTTTGCTTGAAATTGTAAATAACCATTGGCTCCTGCCCAATTGTCATTATTAGTTAAATGAGTAATAAGAATCATTTCATATGAATCAGTTTTATTTACAATTAATCCAGTATTAATATATTGTGTTCCTGTGCTTTCTATATATTCTAATGCAATATATCCACTCGGCAGTAAAGACTATGAATTAAATTTTATATAAATATCCTTGTGATTTATCCAATTTGTCTTTTTAAATAAAATTTTATTGTTTTCTTTCCAGGCGCTATTTTTAATATATATAGATAAATTAGTTTTAGCTTCTATAACAGTAATTCGCACATATCCATTACCAGCATGACCAGTTTCAGTTGCCCCTGTTGGAGAAACAAATGAAGTATTGCCAGCAACTGTACTCGCATTGTTTAAATAATACTAAGAACCTAATCTATAACCATTAGGAGCATTAGAGCCAGTCCAAACAAAACCAGAACCACCTCCACCTCCTCGGTCATCATCACCAGAACCATCGGGGTAAGCACCGCCTCCACCGTACCAACCACCTCCGCCAGCTCCACCATAGCCACTTGCATAATTTATACCTTTACCACCGACTCCAAAAGAACCGCTATTATTATTACCTCCAGCGCCACCTGCGGTTTGAGTGCCGCCACCACCACCAGAACCGAAACTTTGAGTAGCAGTACCGCCAGAAGTTCCACCACCATACATACCAGTTTTGTTAGTTGCACCATCAGAGCCTCCACCACCAGCAACTATTACGCGAGACTATAAATCATTGGCGGTAATGCGAATATCAGAAGCTCCACCACCACCATTATAACCGTCTCTAAGTCCGCCTCCATTAAAACCACCATTTACCCCTCCGGTATTACCAGCTCCTCCGCTATATAAATACATAGTTGTAGTAGTTATTAGAGTAATTGTTCCAACAGAGTATCCACCTTTTCCTCCATAAGTAGAGTCATTACGATAACCTCCCTATGCGCCCCAACATTCTAATTTATATTGGCCTTTTGGTAGGGTTATAGTTTTATAGGTTCCGCTATAAGGGCAATTTAAAATATCTCCTGTTTTAATAGATGAGGGAGTTGTAGTTGTTAAATCATAAGTTGCCAAAAACAATTCCTCCTTTTATTCACTATATTGAATCCAAATATCTCCATTATTGCCATCAGTGGCTGTTGGTGCTGATGTTGACATTATAATATTACGGACTTGTGCAGTTGTATAGTTCGTATTAGATTGAGCAACGAGAGGACCTTCCATAGTTATTCCAGATTTTGGCACATAATTATTACGATTTCTAGTAGACCAAGTATTAGATGAATCAATTGAAGGAGAATCTATTGCGCCAAAAGATTTAAAATAAAAAGTATAATTGCTATGATCTTTAAATACTTCATTTAATTGATAAGTGATGACAGTTTCAGCACCTCCAGCATCATCATTATGGATATTTTTTTTAATACAAATTATATCTCCTTTTTTAAAATGCTTTACAATTTCAGAATAAGGCGTACTTCCATAAGTCCCAACAAATACTCCTCCATTTTCAGCCATTTGTAAAAAAATTCTAGGTTTAGACATATTATCCCTCCTTACTCGGTCCAAGCGACAGGAACAGCAGTCCAAGCGCTGGTGTTAGAACGTCTATATTTAAGAAATCCAGTTGAAGAAGTAGTATCAATCCAAAGAAGTGGCGTTGTACCTGAAGCAGGAGCCGTTGTCCCAATATAAATAGCATAATTAGTATTTGTACCTATTACTGGTGTTTTATCTATAGTAGTCCAAGTACCATCTGCTCGTAGATATTTCGTGGTTCCGCCTCCTGAAGCGGGTACTGTACCAGCCTTAGAAGCGGTAAATGTTGCTGGTGTAGAATTATCTACATATTTTTTTGTCGCAATATCTCCATCAGCGCCTGGCGTATATGAACTATCCATAGTGATTTTACCATTAGCCGTCATAGTATTTGTTTTATTTAAAAACATAATACTGGAAGTATCTGAAGGTAATGTAGCTACTAAATTATTTATTTCAGTAATAGCATTTGATTTTACTGTACTAATTTCTGTAGAGGCTTGTGATTTTATATTGTTAATAGCAGTAATAGTCTCTGATTTTGCAGTATTCATTTGAGCAATAGCATCTGTTGCCTCTTGGCCAAAATCAATTGCCGCGGCCCCTTCTATGCCCATTACAGTAATGTAATCGCCTGCTTCGGCTGTAAAATCGACAAGGGTAATATCTTTACCAGATACTGTATAGTTATCTGTCTCTTTCATCATTACACCATTATAATAAACAGTAAGGGCACTGCTATCTTCAAAATCGAATGGAATAGTGAATGTAGACTAACCTGCTCTTGCAGTAAATGTAAATTTATTTATAACATGTTCAGCTTCTTGAACAAGATATAATTCATCATCATTGATTAAATTTTGTGCGACCATCTTGTCATAGACTGCTGCAGATGGTACTTTATTTATTTTTAATGAGGATATTTGTTTTGAAGTGCTTGTTAAAGCCATTTAATTATTTACCTCCTCTAAATTTTTGTAAAAATTAAACATTTTCCTTGGCATGAAAGATTTAAAAATTTTTTTTTTACATTTTGGCATTTTCCATATCATTTTAAGTAAAAAATAATTTTCTGCTTGTTGAATATTATCAAACTATTTTAAATCAATTAAATTATATGTTTCAAAATAAGCAGTTGGCTTTCATGCCAGAGGCTATATTTATAATTGTATTGTATAAATTATACCATTCAATTATATTTTTATTTGCTATTATATTTCTTTTAACTTCTTATATGTATAAATTTGTGAAGTTAGTGTTAGGTTTGCCGATTTAGCCTTGCTCACTCATTAATCCCCTGGATTATATATATCTATAGATGCTTGCGGACTGGTTGGTAAAATATAGACTGTTGATTGAAATCCTCTAGCTTCACAACCCGTACCCGTATGACAATTACGAGAACCATCTGCTTGAAGTACTACCATTCCACCGATTACTGTTTTTATAGTAATTGGATATGTAAAAGTGTCATTAAACATATAATTTAACTCATCTATATGCCCTTCTGAATTAGTAAATATGAATAGACCATGCACGTTACCTGTATCGTCGCTTGCCGATGAAGTTATTGTTACTGTTGCTGGTTTCAGTCCACCCGTTGATCCAACTGATAAATTATTTATTCTTTCTTTTCCTAAATATAATCCCATAATTTGTCTCTCCTTTTTCTTAAGTCACATCATCAGACCAAGTGATGATTGTAGTAGATGAACTATCGCTGCTATCTAATCATCTACATATTTTTTATTTGCGGCCTCTGTATCAGCTGTTGGAGTTTTTAGATTAGTAATTGTTTTGTTATTAATATTAATATTACCAGTCATAGTGCCGCCAGCGAGAGGTAAATATTTTCCACTAATTACATCATCAGTTAATTCACTAACTTTTGTAGGTACTATAATATTAATGGTTTTATTAGTAGTAGCATTTGCTGTAAAAGTTCCAGCTGATGTACCATTCTTTTGAATAGTTAATGTACCATTTCCAACAGATGGAATAGTCGGCGTATCTACTAAATCATTGTAGCTTCTAGAAGTAGCAAAAGTAGCTAAGTCTGCGGTTTTGGCATATTCATCTGATGAAGGAACTTTTATCGCCGCAATTTTTTCATTTACATATGCTTCACTGGCTAACCCCTCTACGCTTGGAATAGTAGGTTTATTGATTAAGTCGTTATAATCGCCACTTGTAGCTACAGTTGCCAAGTTTGCCGTGTTAGCCTTCTTACCTAATTCAGTTGCCATTGTAGTGGCAAAATTAGGGTCATTACCGAGTGCTTGGGCCAATTCATTTAATGTATCTAATGTGCCAGGAGCAGAATTAACTACTTCGGCAATTTTATTCTATACATAAGTTTCTGTCGCTAATCCTTTAGTCGATGGGATAGTCGGCGTATTAATTAAATCAGTATAATCGCCACTTGTTGCTACATTTGCTAACTCAGTTTTTTTAGGATAATCGGTAAGACTCTAATGTTGTGTAAGATATCCAGCATCATTTTCAAATGCACCAATATTAGTAGGAACTGCTGGAATTTCAGTAGTATCAGGTAAAGCACCAATATCAGCAGGAGTAAGATTTACATTGCCAGTACGATAAGTAGTTTCTTTATTACCTTTTACACCGGTGATAGTATCTGGTTCACCCGAGATTAAATATAATTCATCTTGATTAATTTTACCTTGAGTTTTGAGTAAGTTATATACATCAATACTCTCTACTTGGTTAATTACAAGGGTA
>JALFQD010000100.1 GCA_022785265.1 Clostridium sp.
GCCTTTCTTGCCATTTCCTCTAAAAATGGCATAGCAGCAGGAGATAATAAAGCCCTAAAATCTTCTGGAGTTCTCACATCCTTATCTAATGCCCTTCTTACATCATTTGCTGTGTATTTATTATAATCATATTCTTCCATAGCTGAAATAACCTTGTCCATAACATCTGAATCTATTATGTCCATTCCAGGAAGATATTCCATGTGATTTATTCTTTCTTCCATTTTTTCTTTCCTCCTAGTCTTGTAAAAATCCTGTTAATGGTGAAGATGCACTTGCTTTATCTTCTAAAACTCTTCCAAGTCCTGCAAGATAAGCTTCTCTTCCTGCTTCTATTGCTTTTTTAAAGGCCTTAGCCATCTTTACAATATCCCCTGAAGTTGCAATTGCTGTGTTTGCCATTATAGCTGATGCTCCCATTTCCATAGCCTCACAAGCTTGTGATGGCTTTCCTATACCTGCATCTACTATAATAGGAAGGTCAATTTCATCAATTAATATTTTTATAAACTCTTTTGTAGCTAACCCCTTATTAGTTCCTATAGGAGCACCAAGAGGCATAATTGCACTTGCACCTGCATTTACTAAATCACGAGCTGCATTTAAATCTGGGTACATATAAGGCATAACAATAAATCCTTCCTTTGCTAAGATTTCAGTTGCCTTTATTGTTTCATAATTATCTGGTAAAAGATATTTTGAATCACGAATAACCTCTATTTTTACAAAATCTCCACAACCTAAAGCCCTTGCTAAACGTGCTATTCTTATAGCTTCATCTGCATTTCTTGCACCTGATGTATTAGGAAGTAATGTAACATTTTTAGGAATATAATCTAAAATATTTGTTTTTCCTTCTTGTGCTCTTCTAAGCGCAAGAGTTATTATCTCTGCTCCTGCATTTTCAACTGCTGCTTTTATAAGATCCATAGAATATTTACCAGAACCTAATATAAATCTTGAATTAAATTCATGTCCACCAATTACTAATTTGTCATTATTATTTTCCATTTCAACTTTCTCCTTTATATATAAAATACATTTTTTTACAACGTCAAAAAAAGCCACACAAAGACTTACACCCGTGGTGGTGTACCCCTTCATGTGACTTTCATCAACACTCTTTTTTTATTTTAACATTTATCTTAGTTTTTGTCAAAATTTTTCTTAACTTTATATTTCATTCTTCATTTTTTATTAGTTTTCTGCGAAAATTTTATTTATAAATTCTAAATCCTCTACATTGTAATTTTCAAACCATTCTCTAAGCTTATTTTGAGCATTTACAATAACAGTATCATCTACATATTTGCAAGCTATTCTAAGACCATTCATAAGCATAGTTAAATCATCTGAATATCCTACTCCTATTATAAAATCTGGAATCATATCAACAGGAAGTATAAAATATCCTAATGATATTATTATTTGAGCTTTTATTTTCATTGGTACATTTTCATTTTGCAAAACATAATATAAAAGAAGTACACAATATATTACAGAAGCTCCTGCTTTTTTAGCAATATCTTTTATTTTTTCAAATAAATTTTTTTCAGAGTATACCTCATAACATTCATTTGGATTATAAATTTCATTATTAAAATTTAAGTTTTTAGAATCGTTGTCATCAAAATTGTTGCTCATGTTTTATCCCACCTTTTTTTATCATCCTTGTAATTGTTTTCTTCAAAGAACTCATCATTATTGTTAACTCCAAATTCATTGTAATTATCCATAAAGATTCCCCCTTTATCCTTAGCTCCTTTGTAAAGCTTTAAACTAATTTCTTTAATATAATAATATTACTATAAATTTTAAAATTTTGGTCGCTTTTCAGGGGACATTTTTATTTTTTAACCTTTAAATTTTCTTTATAATTCAAAATTATTCTTTTTAGTATCTTTTTCATACAAATTTCACTTTGTTTACATTTTTCATTTTTCTTTATTATATTATAAAATTTTATTTTTTTAAAGAGAATTTTTATAATTTTAACTAAAATATTGAGTTTTTATAATATACTCTAATAATTATTAAATTCTACATATATATTTGCAAGAAAATTATTAATAAAATCATTGGTAACATAGGCATTATCAGAAAATAATAATCCATATTCATAGTAAAATCTATTTATCATAAGAATAATATAAAAATTAATAAGGCTAATTTCTATACTTGCTAAATATGGTGGTAAAATTGCATTTGAATTTGATATTGCATAGGTTAAAGAAGGGATAAAACTACTATTTATTTCATAGTTATTTTTAAGTATGGTTTTAATAAAGCTATCTGCATATTTATTATCATGTATTTTTACATTATCATTATATATTATATTTCCTTTTTGAATTTCATTAATATACATTCCAATAAAGAAGTAATAAGGCTCTATTTGGAGATTTCCATTGATTGTGTTATTAAAACTTTTAGGATTTAAAGAGTTGTATGTAGGACTACTTATTTTACTATAATTATAAGAAATAAAAAAATAAAATCTATTAATATTTCTATATATTACTTTTCCATTATTTATTAAAGGATTAATATTTCCTAAAAATTTAGCACAAGGAGGTAATGTAAAATCATCAAAAGAGTTACAAGAACTTTTATTTTTCTTTTTATATCTCTTATTCATACATTCCCCTTATGCTCTTACTTTTTATAAGTATATGATTTTTCAAAAATTTTTAAAACCAATTCATTTTTATTCTGTTATCAGTTCTTTTACACTTACCTTTTTTATTTTGTAAGATAGTAAATATGAAAATACCAAATAGCTTATAGTAATTACTATACAAGGCATTAAGACACTTTCAAGATTATATGTTGTTTTAAAGTTAGATATACCCATATTTTTTAGCAACATACTCATAATTTTATCATTAAAAAGGTAATTAAATATAAAACCTATAAA